>NZ_JBITDJ010000001.1:27345-203812 GCF_044454085.1 Streptomyces sp. NPDC051569 | reverse complement strand
CTGGGCCCCGGCCCGGCGCGAAGCGGCGGTGCTGACCGGCTGACCCGGTCACCGCTCGCCGACGGAACGGCGACAGGGGCCGCATCCCCGCAAGGACCCGGCCCCTTCCGTCCCACCGGCACCGCCGGTGAGTTGTCAGCCGCGCAGTGCCTGGACCGCCGACTCCAGGCGCTTGCCGAAGTCACCGTCCGCCTGACGGAAGTTGTTAACCGCGCGCTCGGCGATGTCGTCACGCGACACCTTCGAGATGAACTGCGCGAGGTTCTCGATCAGACGGCCCTTCTCGTCCTCGGACAGCAGCCGGTACAGGTTGCCGGCCTGGACGAAGTCGTCGTCCTCGGAGTGCAGGGGCGCCTCGTGATGACCGGTGCCCCCCTGGACCGGAACCGGCTGCCAGAGCGGCTTGTCCGTCTGAAACGGGCCGCCGAAGCTGTTCGGCTCGTAGTTCTTGGTGCCGCTGTGCCGGCCGTCGTACAGGTAGCCGTCCCGGCTGTTGGTGCGCGCCTCGGTGGCGTGCGGACGGTTCACCGGCAGGTGATCGGCGTTGATACCGACCCGGTAGCGGTGGGCGTCGCCGTACGCGAACAGGCGGCCCTGCAGCATCTTGTCCGGGGAGGGACCGATGCCCGGCACGAAGTGGGCCGGCGAGAAGATGGACTGCTCGACCTCGGCGAAGATGTTCTCCGGGTTGCGGTTGAGCTCCAGCTTGCCGATCTCGACCGGCGGGTAGTCCTCGTGCGGCCAGACCTTGGTCAGGTCGAACGGGTTGAAGCGGTACGTGGCCGCGTCGGCCGCCGGCATGATCTGCACCTGCACGGTCCAGGACGGGAAGTCACCGCGCTCGATGGCCTCACGCAGGTCGCGTTGATGGCTGTCCGGGTCGACACCGGAGAGCTTGTTGGCCTCGTCCGTGGTGAGGTTCTTGATGCCCTGGTCGGTCTTGAAGTGGTACTTGACCCAGAAGACCTCACCGGCCTCGTTGTTCCACTGGAACGTGTGCGAGCCGTACCCGTTCATGTGACGCAGCGTCGCCGGGATGCCGCGGTCACTGAAGAGCCAGGTGACCTGGTGGGTGGACTCGGGCGACAGACCCCAGAAGTCCCAGACGTTGTCCGCCTCCTGCGAGCCGGTGTACGGGTCGCGCTTCTGGGTGTGGATGAAGTCGGGGAACTTGATGGCGTCCTTGATGAAGAACACCGGGGTGTTGTTGCCGACGAGGTCGTAGTTGCCCTCTTCGGTGTAGAACTTCAGCGCGAAACCACGGGGGTCACGCACCGCGTCGGCCGAGCCGAGGTTGCCCGCGACGGTGGAGAAGCGAAGGAACGTCTCGGTCTGCTTGCCGACCTCGGAGAGGAACTTCGCACGCGTCCACTGCGAGACATCGCGGGTCAGCGTGAAGGTGCCGTACGCGCCGGCGCCGCGGGCATGCACGACGCGCTCCGGAATGCGCTCACGGTTGAAGTGCGCGAGCTTCTCCAGGAGGGCCTGGTCCTGGACCAGAACGGGACCACCGGCGCCCGCGGTCTCACTGTTCTGGTTGTCGGCGACCGGCGCCCCGGCCTCCGTGGTGAGCGGTCCCTGCGTCACGTGCGCCTCCTGCGTGATTCGCTGCAAGTGCTGTCCCTTGGCGTTTGCCGATCTCGATCCTACGATGGACTTTGTCTAAGTCAAGCAAAGATCCAAAGTCACACCCGTTCGGGACCTAGGTCCCTTCGCTGCTAGGCTGGTGGCTATGAGTGACCTGCTGGAACGACTTCGGGGACGCGGCTGGCGCATGACCGCCCAGCGGCGTGTGGTGGCCGAGGTCCTCGATGGGGACCACATCCATCTGACCGCCGACGAAGTGCACGCGCGGGCCGTCGCGAGACTCCCGGAGATCTCCCGGGCGACCGTCTACAACACCCTCGGCGAGATGGTCACGCTGGGTGAAGTGATCGAGGTGTCCACGGACCGCCGCGCCAAGCGGTACGACCCGAACGCGCATCAGCCGCACCAGCACCTGGTCTGCGCCCGGTGCGGCGCCATCCGGGACGTCCACCCCATCGGCGATCCACTGTCCGACCTGCCGGTCGCCGAGCGCTTCGGCTTCACGGTCTCGGACGTCGAGGTGACGTACCGGGGCACCTGTCCGAACTGCGCGGCCGCGTAGACGGTCCGTACGTACCGCACGTACCGATGAGGAAGGGCCCGGCGGACAACCGCCTGGGCCCTTCCTCATCGGTACGTGCGTGATCGGTCCGCGGAAACCCGGAGTGGGCGCGTGGAAACGGAAAGAGGGCACGGAAACGTCGAAGGCCCGGATCTCTTTCAAGATCCGGGCCTTCGACTTCAGTAGCGGGGACAGGATTTGAACCTGCGACCTCTGGGTTATGAGCCCAGCGAGCTACCGAGCTGCTCCACCCCGCGCCGTTGAATGGAACACTACGTCACGCCGTCGACCAGCGCAAATCCATGGAACGGCCCGGTCCGAGCGGCCTCCGCAAGGTCACGCGGTGAGCTCTTGGTGGAGCGCGTCGCGGAGCCGGGCGGCCCGCTCGGCGACCTCGGCGGGCCCCAGTTCGACGGCGCGGGCGCACCAGCGCTGTCCCTCGGTCAGTTCGCCCCGGCGGGCGGCGAGCAGCGCGAGGCGCAGCGCGGCGCGGCCGTGCCCGGCCTGCGCGGCCCGGCTCCACCACAGGGCCGCCTCCCGCTCGCCACCCTCGCGGGCGAGCAGCAGGCCGAGGTTGAAGGCACCGTTGCGGCTGCCCGCCTCGGCGGCCTCGCGGTACCAGCGGGCGGCGTCCTTGATGTCGCCGCGGGCGGCCGCGAGCATGCCGACCCGGACCTGGGCCCGGCGGTGTCCCTGCTCGGCGGCGCGCTCGTACCACTGCTCGCACTCGCTCTTCACGATGTGCGGTTCCCCGAGGACGGGCAGGCCCGGCGGCGGCTGGCGCGCGTCGAGCAGGGCGGCCAGCCGGAACGCGGCCTCGGCGCTGCCACCGCCCGCGGCACAGCGCAGATGGCGCTCAGCCGACTGCTCGTCGCCCTCGCGCAGGCAGGCGATGCCCACCTGAAGAGCGGCCTCCGTGTGACCGGCGGCCGCCGCGCGTTCGTACCAGCGCAGGGCCGCGCGGCTCTCGTCGCGGCCGGCGTGCAGGATGCCCAGGTTGAAGGCGGCGTCCACACTGCCCGCCTCGGCGGCCTTCGAGAACCACGGCTCGGCGCCCGTCGCGTCGTCGGCCTGGAGCAGCAGGACGGCCAGCGCGTTGGCCGCCTCGCGGTGGCCCGCGTAGGCGGCCTGCCGGTACCACTGTTCGGCCTGGACGGTGCGGTCCTGGGCAGCGCAGAGCAGCCCCAGGTTGTACGCGCCGTTGACGTCGCCCGCGTCCATGGCCGCGCGGTACCACCGCTCGGCGGTCTGCTGCTCGCCTCGGGCGGCATGGAGGGCGCCCAGGGCGTTCGCGGCGTTGCCGTCGCCGTCCTGCGCGGCGCGCAGCCACCAGATCGCCGCGCTCTCCTCGTCGCCGGCGTCCCGCAGCAGGAAGCCGAGGGCGCAGGCGGCCCGGGCGTCGCCGTCCTGGGCGGCGGTGAGGTACCAGTGGCCCGCTTCTTTGAGTTCGCCGCGCTTCTCCAGGATCGCGCCGAGGTGCAGGGCGGCCCGGCTGTGGCCTCGTGCGGCGGCCTGCCGGTACCACTGGGCAGCCTCACTGATGAGCGAAGGCCCGGCGGAGGAGGCGGCGGCGGAAGCCCTGCCGGGGGCCCTGGAGGCCAGCGCCGGGGAGCCCGCGGGCAGGCGGCCCGAAGTCGGCGAGCCCGTGCCGCTGTTGTAGACCACGTCCGCGCCGGAGCGTCCCGGCTCGCGGGCACGGCGCTCCAGCGCGCGGCCGAGCCGGTACGCCGCTTCGCGGTGCCCCTGCTCGGCCGCGGCCCGCAGCCAGCGCTCGGACCCGACATCGCCGCGGTGTTCCAGCAGATCGGCGAGAGCGTAGGCGCCGAGGGCGTGCCCCTGCTCGGCGGACTGGCGCAGCCAGTATTCGGCGGCCGGCTCGTCGCCCAGCTCGCGGTAGTGCCGGCCCAGCGCGTGGGCCGCGGCGGCGGACCCGGCGACGGCGGCGATACGCCACCAGCCGGCCGCCTCGTCCGGATAGCCGCGCTGGTGGAGCAGGACGCCCAGGTTGTTGGCGGCGGCACGCTCCCCTTCGGAGGTCGCGGCGCGCAGGTAGGGCTCGGCTCCGTCGAGGTCGCCGCGGCGGAGCAGCAGGGCACCGAGGACGCTCATCGACGCGGTGTCGCCCGCCTCGGCCGCGCGCCGGTGGCGGGCCTCGGCCTCCGCGGCCTCTTCCGTACCGACGGAGCGCGGGGCGGCCGTCCCGCTCACGGAACCCGCGGCGCCGACGGCGCTCGCGGCGCCCTCAGCGCTTTCGGAGTGTCCTTGCACAAACCGCCCTGTCTCCAACAGAGTTGTCCTATCCCCCATATATTCCATGGTCGCACCACCTGCCACCCGCGTACAGCTGGCATACCGCGACCGTGAGGTGCATTCGGCGTTTTGTCGACATGCCCACAGAGAGACACACCAAACGCTTCCGGGGCCAACTCACCCGTCCTGAGGCACCGTTCGCGCGGGAACATGGCAAGGGCCCGAATCCTCGAAGGATCCGGGCCCTTGACTTCGCGTAGCGGGGACAGGATTTGAACCTGCGACCTCTGGGTTATGAGCCCAGCGAGCTACCGAGCTGCTCCACCCCGCGTCGTTGTGTCCCAACCGTACCACGGGGCGGAGTGGTCACTCGCTCAGCTGCTGTCGCTACCGCCGTTCCCACTGTCGGAGCCGGACCCGGAACCCGCCTCGGCCGCCCGCTGCAGGGCCTCCTGGAGTTCCTGCTGGGCCTTGCCGTACGCCGTCCAGTCCTGCTTCTTGAGCGCCGCCTCACCGGCGTCGTACGCCTTCTGGGCGTCCGCGATGGCCTGCTCCAGCGCCGCCTCCCCGGTCGCGGGCGGCTTCGTGGTGTCGCCCGTCGGCGGCGGGGTCGTCGAGGGCGGGGTCGTCGACGGCGGCTCGGAACCGTCCGTCCGGAACACCGCGTTGAGCGCCTCGCCCAGGCTCTTCTCGAAGACGGGCTTGCCGCCGTAGGAAGCGGCCACCATCTTCAGCAGCGGGTAGTTCGCGGTACCACCGCGCGCGTACACCGGCTCGATGTAGAGGAAGCCTCCGTTGAGAGGCACCGTGAGCAGATTGCCGTACTCGATGTCCGAATCCGTGCCGCGCAGGTTCCTGACGAACTCGGCGACCTTGTCGACCCCGTTGAGCTCGCTCTGCACCTGCTGCGGGCCCTGGACGGTCGAGGTCACTCTCAGGACTCTGATCTTGCCGTAGTCCGTGCTGGTGGCGTCCGCGTCCACGGCCATGAACGCGCCCAGGTTGGGCCGCCCGTTGGGCGTGAAGGTGGTGGTCAGCGAGAACTTCTGCGACGCCTGCCCGGGCATCTTGAGGCTCAGGTAGTACGGCGGGACGGCGTTCTTGTTCCGGTTGGTCGGGTCGTCCGGCACCTGCCACGCGTCACTGCCGCTGTAGAACTGCGCGGGGTCCGTGACGTGGTAGCGGGTGAGCAGTTCGCGCTGGACCTTGAACATGTCCTGGGGGTAGCGAAGATGGGCCAGCAGAGTCGGCTTGATCTCGCTCTTCGGCTGCACCGTGCCGGGGAAGGCCTTCATCCAGGTCTTGAGCACCGGGTCCTTGGTGTCCCACTGGTACAGCTTGACCGTGCCGTCGAACGCGTCGACGGTGGCCTTCACCGAGTTCCGGATGTAGTTGACCTGGTTCTGCTGCGTGACGACCGCGCGCTGGCTGTTGGTCAGCGAGTCGGCCGTGGTGTCGCCCAGCGTCGTACGCGAGGCGTACGGATAACCGTTCGTCGTCGTGTACGCGTCGACGATCCACTGGATGTGGCCGTCTATCACGGCGGGATACGCGTCGCCGTCGATGGTCAGCCAGGGTGCGACCGCTTCGAGGCGCTCCTTGGGGGTGCGGTTGTAGAGGATCCGCGAGCCGTCACCGATGGCGCCGGAGTAGAGCATCTGGGGCTCGCTGAAAGCCATCGCGTAGGCCGCGCGGTTCAGCGGGCTGGAGAGGTCGACCCCGCTCTTGCCCGAGTAGCTCGTCGTCCTCTCGCCGTTCTTCTCGTAGTCGAGCTCCTTCTGCGGCCCGCCCACGATCGAGTACTGCTCGGTCTTCTCGCCGTAGTAGACCCGCTGCTCGTACGAACCGAGCTGACCGCTCGTCGGCAGACTGGACTCGGTGAAGTCCGGAGCGCCGGCGGTGCCCTCGTTCTCGTCGGTCACCGTGTTCGTGCCCCTGGCCGCGATCACACCGTACCCATGGGTGTACGTGAAGTGGTCGTTGATCCAGTTGCGCTTGGGGATACCGCTGATGTTCAGCTCACGCAGACCGACGACCGTGTCCTGCGGCGTGCCGTCGGGTCCGGTGTAGCGGTCGACGTCCAGCGTGGCGGGGAACTGGTAGTACTTGCGCTCCTGCTGAAGCTGCTGGAAGGCGGGCGAGACGACATTGGGGTCGACCAGCCGGTAGCTGGCGGCCGTGTTGGCCGCCTCGCGCTGCGCGGCCTTCGCGCCCGGATCGCCCTTGCCGTCGTAGTCCTGCACATCGGCGCCCTCGATGCCGTACGCCTCGCGCGTGGCCGTGATGTTCTTCTTGATGTACGGCGCTTCCTTGGCCTGCTCGTTCGGTTCGACCGTGAACTTCTGCACGATCGCCGGGTAGAGGCCGCCGATGAGGATCGCGGAGAGCACCATCAGACCGAAACCGATCACCGGCAGCTGCCAGGTCCGGCGCCAGAGCGTCGCGAAGAACAGCACGGCACAGATGACCGCGATGCAGAAGAGGATGGTCTTCGCCGGGAGATAGGCGTTGGCGTCGACGTACCGCAGGCCCGTCCAGTTGCCCGCCGCCTTGAAGTCGCTGGACTTCACGGCCAGGCCGTACCGGTCCAGCCAGTACGCCACCGCCTTCAGCGAGACGAACAGTCCGAGCAGCACCGAGAGATGGCCGGTGGCCGCGCCGGTCGCCCGGGCACCCGGGCTCGTCACGCGCAGCCCGCCGTACAGATAGTGGGTCAGCGCGGCGGCGATCAGCGACAGCACGGCGGCCGCGAAGCCGAAGCCGAGCAGGAAGCGGTACCAGGGCAGATCGAACGCGTAGAACGACACGTCCATCTTGAACTGGGGGTCGGTCTGGCCGAAGGCCACTCCGTTCACCCACATCAGCCACAGGCGCCACTGGCCGGCGGCGGAGGCCCCGGCGATCAGCCCGATCAGGGCGGTGACCGCGAGGAGGACCCACTTCTTGTACGGGGCGATGCCCATCCGGTAGCGGTCGAGGTTCTGCTGCTCCATCGACATCGCGCTCAGCGGCGGCCGCAGCCGGTGCGCCAGCCAGATGTTCACACCCACGATGACGGCCATCAGCAGGCCGAAGACCGCGAACAGGCCGATCTTGGTCCACAGGGTGGTGGTGAAAACCGATGAGTAGTCGACCGAGCGGTACCAGAGCCAGTCCGTCCAGAACCCGGAGAACATGACGAACAGCATGGCCAGGACGGCCAGCGCGCCCACCGTCATGAGCAGGTTACGGGCGCGCCGGGAGGGCCGGCTCACTCTGATCCGTGGCCCCATCGGGCCTGCGCCGCGGTCCGGCATCTGGAAAGCCAACGTGCGCACCTCGAAGTTCGCGGTCGTGTGTTTCAGCGTGTATAAGTGGGCCCCGCGATCGTAGGGCCCACTGATGCAACTTACTGAGGCTTTACCTAGTTCCCGCCACCGGGTCCGGAGGAGGCAGGATATTGAGCATGTCCAATGTTTCTCCCTCCTCAGGTACACCCATGGCCGCGAGCCCGCTGACCCGCGCGGTCCTCGAAATCGACGAGTACGCCTCGGGGCTCGGCTGGGATCAGCCGGCCAGGCTCTTCGCACTCGTCGACACGGCGCGGCTGCGCACCGACGAACCGGAGCTCGCGGCCCAGCTGGGCCTCGACGACGGTGACGCGATCGCTCCGCTCACCCCTATCGAGCAGGACGAGATCCCGGCCGGCACCCCGCTGGACGAGTTTCTCGGCACCATCGCGTGGCCCGGGGCGGTGGCGGGCTGCGCGATGACGGTGGAACGGCTGATGCTGCCGCCGTCCGCCGAGGCGTCCGTACCGGACGGCCTCGACGAGGCCGCCCTCGCCCAGTGGGTCGCCGCCCACCCGAACCGTCAGGAGGTACGGATGACGGTGGCCGTGCTGCGTGACGGCGCCCGGGAGTCGGCGCTCCGGCTGCGCGAGAAGGACTCGCCCAACGAGGTCCTCACCGGCTCCGGTCTGGTCCCGGGGCTGGCCGAAGCGCTCCTCGCCACCTTCGAGTCGTAACCGCTCCACGCCCTCGCCACGTCGGCCCCACGCGCGGGGGCGCGGCCGGTCAGTTCGCCGAACAGCTCGGCAGACCGGACGTGTCCCCGGTGCGGATCTTGTCGAGCGACTTCTTGGCGTCGCTGATGTTCTTCACCTTGACCAGGGTGAGGCCCTTGGGAGTGTCCGAGGCGGCCGCGGCGCAGTTCTCGTCCGGGGTGAGGAAGTACCGGGCGCCCGCGCTCCGCGCGCCGACGAGCTTCATGTCGATGCCGCCGATCGGGCCGACCTCGCCCTTGTCGTCGATCGTGCCCGTACCGGCCACGAAAGAGCCGCCCGTCAGGGAGCCGGGCGTGAGCTTGTCGACGATGCCGAGGGAGAACATCAGCCCGGCGCTCGGTCCACCCACGTCGGCGAGCTTGATGTCGACCGTGAACGGGAAGGTGTGGTCGGTCCCGGCCTGGATACCGACGATGGCCCGGTCGCCCTCGCCGGACTTCGCCGTGGTCACCTTGACCCGCTCGGTGGCGGTGGGCTCCTTGCCGGCCTTCTCCGCAGCCTTGGCGTCCTCGGCCGGAACGATCGTGAAGACGACGTCCTCGCCGGGCTTGTGCCGGGTGACGAATTTCGCGACGTCCTGCGGGTCCTTGACCGGCGACCCGTCCACGTCCTTGATGACGTCCCCGGCGTGCAGCGTGCCTTCGGAGGGGCTGTCCTTGAGGACCGAGGAGACGATGACGCGTGAGGACACCGGGATGCCCAGTTCCTTCAGGGCGGCGACCTTGGCGCTCTCCTGGGACTGGCTGAACTCCTCGGCGTTCTCCTGCGTGGACTGCTCTTCGGTCTTGCCGTCCGGGTACAGGGTGTCGTGCGGCACCACGACGTTGTCGTGGGCCAGCCACCCGTAGACCGCTTCGGCGATGTTCATGTTGTAGTCCGCGCCGGTGACCCTGACCGTCGTCATATTGAGATGGCCGGTCGTCGGGTACGTCTGGTGACCGGAGATCTGCAGGACCGGTTCACCACCGGCGTCACCGAGCGTGTTCACCGTCGGCCCGGGGCTCATCTCCGCGTACGGCACCTTGATGAACACGCCCGCACAGATCAGCGCGATGAGGACGAGGGTGGAAGCGAGCATCGTCGCGGTGCGGCGTGGCATGGAACGACAGTACGGGAAGGGTCTGTCAGTGCACCGCTGGGGCCGGTCCGTACGGGGCTGCCTCCGGGTGGCGCAGCGAACGCGCACGGTCCGCGGAAACGTCAGGCGGCGTCAGGCGGCGTCCGAACCGGAATGCGCCTTCTCCATCGCGTCACGGAAGCGGGCGTAGCCGTTGAGCTCGGCCACGTCCCCGATCGTGCGGTTCCTTGAGGCCCAGCCTCCCCATATCGCCGCGCCTACGGCAGCGAAAAGCGGAATCAACAACCAGGCGAGTGCGGCCATCCCGACCTCCAACCCTCTATGAGCGTCTGCAACTGACCGATCAGCAGATTAACCATCTGCCGAACCAACGCTGCTGGCCGGGGTGCGGTTACGCAAATCGGGCCGTCCGGGTACTTCCAGAGTTTCGGACCCGCCGAACGGGGCGCCCCCGCAGGCGGGCGCTACCCGCCCACCCGTCGCCCGACCACCACCCCCGAGAGGGAGGCGCTACGCGCCCACCCATTCTTCGGTGCCGTCCGTGAATTTCTGGTGCTTCCAGATCGGGACCTGGTGCTTGAGATCGTCGATCAGCTTCCGGCACGCCTCGAACGCCTCCGCCCGGTGCGGGCAGGAGACCGCGACGACAACCGCCAGATCGCCCACCTCCAGATCGCCCACCCGGTGGACGGCGGCCAGCGCGCGTACGGGGTGGTCCGCGACGACCTTCTCCGCGACGCGTCTCAGCTCGGCCCCGGCCGACGGATGGGCCGAATAGCCCAGCCGGTCGACATCGGCGCCCCCGTCGTGATTGCGCACCGTGCCGACGAAGAGGGCCGTGCCACCCGCCGTGTCGTCCCCGACCGCGCGGAAGACCTCGTCGACGCTCAGTGGGGTGTCGCGGATCGCCAGCAGTCGGATGGGGTCCTGCGCCACCTGCTCACCCCGGCGGGAATGCGTGCTCACCATGGAGTCCATCGTGCCGTACGGCACCGACAACCCGGAACCACCGCCAACCCGGAACCGCGCGGTCCGGCCGCCCCCGGCGCCGCCGGACAGGGTCTAGAGCCGGCGCCGTGCCTTGCGAGCACGCCGTACCAGCGCGGCCGTACCGAGCAGCGCCACCGTGGCACCCGCGGCCCCGGCGGCGGTGGCGTCCTTGCGGCCGAGCCGGCGGCCCGCGACCGTGTGGCGGCCCTCCACCTCCTCCAGCAGCGCGGCGAGGACCTCCTCGTTGGTCCACGCCGGCCGCCAGCCGGCGTCGTGCAGCCGGCTGACACTGACGACCCAGGGATGCATCGTGTACGCGAGATCCCCCGCCGGTGAGGGGGTGAGGCCGATCCGGTGGAGCCGGGCCGCGGCGCCGAGCGCGACGGCGGACGGCAGTTCCATCCGGCGGATGGAACTCAGCTCCTCGACCTCCTCCTGCTCCAGCCAGCCCTCGCAGCCGACCGCGAACTCCCCGTCGACCTTCTCCAGGGCCGCGTATTCCAGCGCGCTGACCAGGTCCTCGACATGGCAGAACTGCCAGGTGGGGCGGGAACCGGCGACGACGAGCAGCCGCGGCGACTCGAAGTAGCGGGTGAGAGCGGTGTCCGTACCGCCGACGAGGACGGCGGGCCGTACGACCGTGACATTGAGCCCGGGGTGAGCGCGGGGCGCCCGCCGGCCGAGCCGCTCGATCTCCAGCAGGTCGCCGACACCGGTGGCCTCGGCGGTCGCGCGCAGTTCCGCGTCCTCGGAGAGCGGGATGTCGTTGTCGGGGAACGCGCCGTAGACCATCGCCGAGGTGCAGAGCACCACCCGGTGCACGCCCGCGGCCGCGGCGGCCGTGAGGACGGTCTGGGTGCCGCGCACGTTGTACGCCGTACGGGCGGCGGCGTCCGTCTCCAGGTCGAGATCGAGCGCCAGATGTACCACGACATCCACACCGCGCAACTTCTCCGCGATGGCCGGATCGCGGACATCCAGGATGTGCCACCGCGCCTCGGAGACCTCCCCCCGGCGCTCGTCGATGGCGATGACCTGCTTGATCTCCTCGGACGCCGCCAGGCGCCGGGTGAGCAGGTCACCGACACCGGAGGCGGCGCCGGTGACCGCGACGACAGGGCCGCGGGACGGGGTCGGGGTGGAGCGGTTTCGCGCTGCGCGAACCTGCGGATCTGGGGAACTCACCGGGCGTCTCCAGCGGTTGTCTTCAGTACGTACGTGAACGACGCGTACGGACCAGGTGACGTCCATCCTGCCGCAGGCCATGGGCCGACGGAGCACCGAGCCCGGAAGCCGCCCGGGTGTCGAAGGCTCCCGGAAGCTGCCGGAGGCGGGAGACACAGCAGGTCGAGGGCAGGGTCCGCGCTCCACAGCCGGGCCCGGCCGGCGGCCAGCGACACGCCCCTCACCCGCCCGCCGCGCCTTAGGCTGGGTGGTGTAGTCGGGCAGCCGCCGCCGGCGGAGAACCGGTGGCCCTACGAGCCGAGGAAACCCGTGAGTGACACCCCATTCGGATTCGGCCTTCCGCCGGAGGAGCCTGAGGACGGCGACGGCAAGAAGAAGGACCCCAGCGGAGGTGGTCAGGGTGCCGGTGGCCAGGGGGGTCCCGGCAACCCCTTCGGCGGGGGCCCCGGCAATCCCTTCGGCGGCTTCGGTCTGCCGGGCGGTGCGGGCGGCGGAGACAATCCGTTCGCCGCGATGTTCGGCTCGCTGAACCCGAACGATCTGGGCGCGGCCTTCCAGCAGCTCGGGCAGATGCTCAGCTACGAGGGCGGTCCCGTGAACTGGGACATGGCCAAGCAGATCGCCCGCCAGACGGTCGCGCAGGGTACGTCCGACGGCACGAAGGACGAGAGCGTGGGCCCGGCTGAACGGTCCGCGGTCAATGAGGCGGTACGGCTGGCCGATCTGTGGCTGGACGGCGTGACCTCGCTTCCCTCCGGCGCCGGCACGGCGGTGGCCTGGAGCCGCGCCGAGTGGGTCGAGGCGACCCTGCCCGCGTGGCAGCAGCTCGTCGACCCGGTCGCGGAGCGGGTGGGCACGGCCATGGGGGATGTCCTGCCCGAGGAGATGCAGTCCGTCGCGGGTCCGCTGATCGGCATGATGCGCTCCATGGGCGGCGCCATGTTCGGCCAGCAGATCGGACAGGCCGTGGGCGTGCTGGCGGGTGAGGTGGTGGGCTCGACGGATGTCGGGCTGCCGCTCGGCCCGGCCGGCAAGGCCGCTCTGCTGCCGCTGAACATCGAGGCGTTCAGCAAGGACCTCGGTGTGCCGAAGGACGAGGTCCGGCTGTACCTGGCGCTGCGCGAGGCCGCCCATCAGCGGCTCTTCGCCCATGTGCCGTGGCTGCGGTCGCACATGTTCGGCGCGGTCGAGGGCTACGCCCGTGGGATCAAGGTCGACACCTCCAAGCTGGAGGACGTGGTGGGGCAGTTCGACCCCAGTCACCCCGAGGAGATCCAGGAAGCACTCCAGCAGGGCATGTTCCAGCCGGAGGACACCGCCGAGCAGAAGGCGGCGCTGGCCCGTCTCGAAACGGCGCTCGCGCTGGTCGAGGGCTGGGTGGACGCGGTGGTGCACGAAGCCGCCAGGAGCAGGCTCACGGGTGCGGACGCGCTGCGCGAGACGCTGCGCAGGCGCCGGGCCTCCGGTGGCCCCGCCGAGCAGACCTTCGCCACCCTGATCGGTCTCCAGCTGCGTCCGCGCCGGCTGCGCGACGCCGCCCGGCTGTGGGCCTCGCTCACGGACGCGCGCGGCGTCGACGGGCGCGACAATCTGTGGGAGCACCCGGACATGCTGCCGACGGCGTCCGACCTGGACGACCCGGACGGCTTCGTCCACCGCGAGCAGCTGGACTTCTCCGAGCTGGACAGGATGCTCGGTGAGGCGGCGGGCGGAACAGGCGGCGCCGGTGACAGCGGCAAGCCGGACCTGACGAAGCACGAGCAGAGCGGCCCGGACGAGAACGCCCCGGGCGACGGCCCTGCCGAGGGCAAGGACGACACCGACAAGTGAGCCTGCACGACGACGCCGTCCTCGTACTCAAGGGGTACGAGGACCAGGAGGAGCTGCGCGAGCTCTACCTCGGCCATCTGGCCGCCCACCCGGACGGAATGTGGAAGGCGTGTGAGGCCGGGCATCTGACGGCGAGCGCGCTGGTGATCGATCCGGAGCGGGACCGCGTACTGCTGACCCTGCACAGAAAGCTCGGCATGTGGCTCCAGATGGGCGGCCACTGCGAGCCCGGGGACAGCACGCTGGAGCTGGCCGCGCTGCGTGAGGCCACGGAGGAGTCCGGGATTCAGGGACTCGCCCTGCTGCCGGGCGGTCCCGTGCAACTGGACCGGCATGCTATTCCGGCGCCCTGCCGGTGGCATCTCGACGTCCAGTACGCGGCGCTGGCTCCGGCCGGCGCGGTCGAGGCGATCAGCGAGGAGTCACTGGACCTCCGCTGGTTCTCCTACGACGAGGCCGCGGATGTGGCCGACGGCTCCGTCGCGAGCCTGCTGGAGCGCACGCGCGTGGCGCTGGGCCGGTGAGTCCGGGCGGAGAGGGGCGGCCCGCGCGAGGGCCCGCGCCTCTCCGCCCGGGGCCCGGGGTCACCTGCTCCAGACGTTGTTCTGGTTCTGCCCGTGTGCGCCCTGCTGTCCGACGCCGTACTGCGCCGCGAGGCCCTGGCCGATGGCCGCGTTCTGCGGGGGCATGACCTCACTGGGCTGAACGAGGGCGAAGCCCTGCCCCAGGAAGCTGAGCTCCCAGCCCTCGCCGGTGTTGCCCCGCCGCCTCCGTATGCCCGAGGAGTGCGTCTGCGCCTGCATCTGCACGCGCAGACCGGAGGACCAGGCGACGACCGCGTCCGCGTCGGCGTTGACGTACGTGTCAGGTGTGACCCGCAGCATCAGCGGCTGGCCCGACGTCATCAGCGCGACCTTGCCCCGGCCCGAGATGTTCAGCTGGTACTTGCCGGAGCCCGAGACGCCGTACTGGGTGTCCACCGCGATGATTTCGGTGTGCAGCGCGGAGTCGAGCGCCAGCACGTAGGCGCTGTCCACCGTCATGCCGTCGTGGTCGATGTCCACGACATGGATGTCCTGCGCGAGGTTGGCGAAGTAGACCGTGCCCTGCCCGTGGCAGCGCATCAGCTCAAGTCCCGCGCCGGTGCGTGCGCCGGCCCGGCGCCGGTTCTGCGGCTGGTACTCACCGTCGAAGTCGATCAGCCCCTGGTAGGCGACCATCGCGCCCTTGCGGGCGAGGATGTCGTCCTGGCCGGAGAGGGCGACCCGCAGCAGCTGCGGGTTCTGCACGACGTACCGGTCCTCGGACCGCTGTTCCGTCAAGGCGAAGAGCGGACTCTGCATGGTGTGTTCTCGCTTCCCTCAGCCCTGGATCCGCAGGCGGTCGGTGCTGTCCTCGCTGGGCTGCACGACGACGATGCCCTGGCCCGAGAAGGCCATCTGGTAGGCCTCTCCGCTGCCGCGTCCGATCAGGGCGGATGCCTTGAAGCTGCGCTTGCCCTTCACCCTGAGGGCCGGTGACCAGGCGACGAGCGCGTCCGGGTCGACGTACGTCTCGTCCTCACCCCGGCCGCAGTCGACGACGATCGGGGTGCCCCGGGAGGTCAGGGCGACCCATCCGGTGCCGGAGATCTGGACGTTCCACAGGCCCTGCCCGGCGAACTTGGCCAGCCCTTTCACCCGCTCGACGCCCCACTGGAGGTGAGCGTCGAAAGCCAGCAGATTGCTGCCGTTGACGGAGAGCGCGTCGTTGTCGAGAGGGATGACGACGACGTCCGCGCCGTAATCGGCGAGGTAGAGCAGGCCGTCGCCGGCACATTTCATGAGGGGCGTGCCCTCACCGGTAACCCATTGGGAGGCGATCTGGCGGATGGCCGGCGGGTTCGGCTCGTACTGGATGAAGCCCTCGTAGGCGACCATCGAGCCGGTGCGGGCGAAGAGGTCCTGACCGGTGGCCATGGCGACCTTGAGCATGGCGCGGCCATGCTTCTCCATCCGGGCCGCGACCGGGGTGGGCGCGAAGCCCGCGAGCTGCTGGTTCATGATCCGGACTCCCTCAGACCTCGTACGGCTGGACGACGATGAAATTGCCGGGTGCGCCCCGGAACTGAAGGTTCACCGTCTCCCCGCTGTGGCCGGGATACGCGTTGCGGCGCAGCCTGACCTGGCTGGAGATGATCACCTGGGACGCGGCCGACCAGGCGACGACGGCGTTGCAGTCGGCGAAGGTGGTGGGCGTGACGGGCAGCACCACCGGGGTGCCATGGGTCTTCACGACGACGGTGCCCGTGCCGTGGAAGAGCATGGTGAACAGCGCGCCGCCGGGAATGCCGTGCCCCTCGATACGCCGGACCTCGTACTGAAGGCTCTCGTCGAAGGCGAGGACGTTCTCCGCCGAAACGCAGATCCCGTCGCCCTGCAGCTCGACGGGGTGCAGGTGTGCGCCGTCTTCGGCGAGGAACACCTGGCCGCGACCGGTGCAGCGCATCAGCTGCATCTCCTGGCCGGTGGCGTTGCCGACGATACGGCCCGCGAAGCCGGCGCCCTTGTAGCCGAAGTCGACCTTGCCCTGGTACATCACCATGCTGCCCTGGCGGGCGAGGACGGGGCTGCCGCCCGCACCGAGGTCGACGCGCATCAGCTGGCCGTTCTGCGCGGTCCAGCGCTGACCCGTGGGCAGTTCCTTGTACGGCTGGAGGGCGGCCCGGAGGCCGGCGCCGCCCGGGGGAAGACCTTGGGGGATGCCTTGGGGGATGCCTTGGGGCGCTCCGAAGGGGGACGGCGCGGCGGGAGGCGCGACCTGGCCCGGGGCCTGCCCAGGGACCTGGCCCGGGATCTGACCCGGAACCTGGCCCGGGATCTGACCCGGAACCTGGACCTGGCCGGGGGCCTGGCCGAATGGCGGCTGCTGGGGCTGGGGCGGCTGTCCGTAGGGGGCGGGCTCGGGCGGCGGCACCGGAGCCGCCGGGGCCATGGGCGCCGCGAGGGTCGGTGCGGTATGCGCCGGTGGGGGCACCGGGGCGGGAGCGGGAGGTCCGGCCGGAGCGCCGAACGGCGGTGCGGGCGCGGGAGCCGGGGCGGGGGGCTCGCTGTGCGTGGGCGGGGCGAAGGACGGGATCCGGTCGCCGGCCACCGGCTGCGGGGCAGCGGGTTCCTCCTCCGCGACCTCGCCACCGAAGTTCTGGAGGAGTGCGTCAAGGCCGCCGTCGAAGCCCTGGCCGACGGCGGCGAACCGCCATACGTCCTTGCGGTAGAAGTCACCGAGCATCACGGCACGCTCGGTGGTGAACTCCGAGCCGGTGAAGGCGTACCTGACGACTTCCTCACCACCCGCGACGATGCGGATGTATCCGGGGCCGACCTGGGACATCTGGCCAGAACCGTCGATCGTCGCGGTGAACGAGAGCTTGTGGATCTGCGCGGGGACACGGTCCAGCGTCACCCGGAAGGACTCGGTGTCCCCTGCCTGCGCACCCAGCAGCTGGACGGATTCCTCCGGCGACTTCGGCTGGTTGAAGAAGATGAAATAGCGGTCGTCGGAGAGCCGCTCATCGGCGTCGAGGCCGAAGCAGCTGATGTCGAAGGTCAATCCGGGGGCCGCGATCCGTACGCCCACGTACAGATCCGTCCCCGGCGTGAGGTCACTGACCTTGGCCTTGTGTCCGCGCTGGAATTCCCTGGCCATGCTTGACGACCGTCCCCCGTCCCGGAATCTGCAGTGGTCGCGCCAGGCTAGCGGCTGTGTACGACATCAAGCCGGGATCGTGCGCATTCGGTACAGATCACGGGCATCAGCGGACATCAGTCGACGGGCAGCTGCGGCAGCCGGGCGGCCGCGACGACGCCTTCGAGGTAGCCACGAGCACGCTCGGTGCGCGGATACGCCTCCAGCAGCCGCCAGAACCGCGGGCCGTGGCCCGGGACCAGCAGATGGGCCAGCTCGTGGACGAGTACGTAGTCGATGACGTACTCCGGCATCCCCTGCAGCCGGTGCGACAGCCGGATACTGCCCTCGGCCGGGGTGCAGGAACCCCAGCGGGTGTTCTGATTCGTCACCCATCGGACTGATTCCGGCCGGGCCCCGCCGCCCAGGTACTGGGTGGAGAGCCGCTCGGCCCGCTCGGTCAGGTCGTTGTCGCCGAGGACGCGCTTGCTCTCCTGCGCGGCGAGCTTGTCGAGCATCACCGTCACCCAGCGCCGCTCCTCCGCCTCCGACATCCGGGCCGGGATGAGCACGATGGTCCGGTCGCCCTCGCGGTACGCCGAGACCGTTCTGCTGCGGCGGGCACTCCTGCGGACCTCGACTGCGCTCGTCACGGAGCTGCGGGTACGGGAAGGATCGGCGGCCACGCCACGACGTTACCCGCTGTACGTGGCGGACGTCCCGGCTCCGCCATCATTCGATCTTGATCCACTCCATGCCAGGCGTCGTTTGAACGACTAACAGCCCGCCCCTGTGGATAACTTTCCGCACCTCCGGCCGCTCCCTTGCATTCTGAGCACAGGAGAAGCACCGAGAAGCACAGGGAAGACGACGGGAGGGCGTTATGCATCCGATGGTGAAGCCGGCGCTGCGGCGCGCCTGGCGGGAGCGGCAGACGGTGCAGTTCGGAGTCACCTCCGCGCACGCGGTGCTGGTCGGGCCGGTCGATACCGCCACGGGCAGTTTTCTGGAGCTGCTCGACGGGACCCGGGGGCTGCCACTGCTCCGGGAGGAGGCCCGGGCGATGGGGCTGCCGGACGGCCGGGCCGATTCGCTGGTGGAGCGGCTGACCGCGGCGGGGCTGGTCGACGACCTGGGCGCCGGGGGCCGGGCGCCGGAGGCGTGGGCGAAGCGGGTGGGGACGCTGGAGCGGCTGCGTCCCGATCTGGCGTCCCTCTCCGTCGTCCACCCGGAGCCGGGGGAGGGAATGCGGCGGCTCGCGGCCCGGCGTGCCATGCGGGTCCAGGTGCGGGGGGCCGGCCGGGTGGGGGCGGCCGTCGCCGCGCTGCTCGCCGCCGCCGGGGTGGGGCGTCTCGACGTGCTGGACAGCGGGTGTACGCAGGCCTGGGACGTGGCGCCCGGTGGGCTGCCCGACCGGTCCGTCGGCGAGCGCCGGGACACGGCGGCCCGTCAGCTGGTGCGGCGGAGCGCGCCCGGCCCCACGCCGAGGGCCACGGAGTACACGGAGTCCGCCGGCGAGGGCGAGCCACCGCTCTCACTGGTGATCGTCGCTCCTCGGGACGGCCTGGCGGCCTATGCGCCCGATCCGGCGGTGGCCGAGCCGTGGGTCGCCACCGGCACTCCTCATCTCTACACGGGAGTGATCGAGGCCACGGCGGTGGTGGGTCCGCTGGTGCTGCCGGGCGGCACCGCCTGTGCGGGCTGTACGGCGCGGGAGCGGGCGGACCACGACCCGGGGTGGCCGCGCATGCTGGCGCAGTGGCGGTCCGGGCGCCGGACCTCGGCCGTGCCGGCCTGCGACGTCGGCCTGGCCGGTACGGCGGCGGGTCTGGCGGCGGCCCACGCCCTGTCGTTCCTGGACGGTGAGCTTCCGGCCAGCACGGGTGCACGATGGGAGGTGTCACTGCCGCTGCTGGACTGGCGTTCCGAGCGGCTCGCACCCCACCCGGACTGTCTCTGCGGGGCCGCCGGAAGGCGAGACGGGGAGCACACCGCCGGAGCGGGGGCGCGGCACGGCACAATGGCGGGGTAACCGCCGTACGCGGCATGGCTGTCTGGGATTAGGAGGGGCGCAATGTCTGATCTTCCCCGGAAGGCGGTCACCCGCACCGCGAAGCTGGCCACGCTGCCGCTGGGCTTCGCCGGCAGGGCCACCTGGGGTCTGGGCAAGCGGATCGGCGGGAGGTCCGCGGAGATCGTCGCGCAGGAGCTGCAGCAGCGCACCGCCGACCAGCTCTTCCGGGTCCTCGGCGAGCTGAAGGGCGGTGCCATGAAGCTCGGCCAGGCGCTGTCCGTCTTCGAGTCCGCGCTGCCGGAGGGGGTGGGCGGGCCCTACCGGGCGGCGCTCACCAAGCTGCAGGAGGCGGCGCCGCCGATGCCGACCCGCACCGTGCACGCGGTGCTGGCGGAGCGGCTCGGCGAGGAGTGGCGGGAGCTGTTCCTGGAGTTCGAGGACAAGCCGTCGGCTGCCGCGTCGATCGGTCAGGTGCACCGGGCCGTGTGGCACGACGGGCGCGAGGTCGCGGTCAAGGTCCAGTACCCGGGCGCCGGCGAGGCGCTGCTGTCCGATCTGACGCAGCTGAGCGTCTTCGCCCGGCTGCTGGGACCGATGATCCCGGGGATGGACATCAAGCCGCTGATCACCGAGCTGCGGGACCGCGTCGCCGAGGAACTGGACTACGCCCTGGAGGCCGCGTCCCAGCGGGAGCACGCGGCGGTGTTCGCGGATGATCCGGATGTGGTGGTGCCGGACGTGGTGCACCAGGGTGAGCAGGTTCTGGTGACCGAGTGGATGGACGGGATACCTCTGTCGGAGGTGATCGCCGACGGTACACCCGGGCAGCGTGACCGGGCGGGTCAGCTGCTGGCCCGTTTCCTCTTCTCAGGCCCGGCACGCACCGGGCTGCTGCACGCGGACCCGCATCCGGGGAACTTCCGGCTGCTGCCGGCGGAAGCGACCGGGGAAGAGGGGGAAGAAGGCGCCGACGAGGGCGAACTCCGGCTCGGTGTGCTGGACTTCGGCACGGTGGACCGACTGCCCGGCGGCCTGCCCTCCCCGATCGGCGAAGCCCTGCGGATGACGCTGGAGAGCGACTCCGAGGGGGTGTACGAGCTGCTGCGCGAGGAGGGGTTCGTCAAGGAGTCCATCGATCTCGCCCCGGACGCGGTGCTGGACTATCTGCTGCCGATCATCGAACCGGCGGCGGTGGAGGAGTTCACCTTCACCCGGAGCTGGATGCGCAACCAGGCGGCACGGATCGCCGACCCCCGGTCTCCCGCCCATCAGTTGGGCAAGCGGCTGAATCTGCCGCCGTCGTACCTGCTCATACACCGCGTCACGCTCAGCACCATCGGCGTGCTCTGTCAGTTGAACGCGACGGTACGGCTCCGGGAGGAGCTGGAGGCGTGGCTGCCCGGCTTCCTGGCGGAACCGGAGACCGGGAACAACGGCGACAGCGACAGCGACACCAGCACGGACGACGGGGACGGCGACACCGAGGACGAGGCCGGCGCCTGACCTGGCGCACCGGGACGACCACGGGGGCCGGTCCGTCAGGACCGGCCCCCGTGCGGTGAAACTGACCGACCGGTACCGCGACCGGCAGTGTCTGCCCGTCGGGCAGACACTGCCGGGACGGCACAGGGCCCGCTGTCTACTGCATGACCGCTATGGCCAGCGCGCGGCGGGCGCGCAGCGAGACGCGCTCGGCGCGGCGCTGCATCCGCCGGGCGGCGACCAGGCGCAGGGCCCGGCGTTCCGCGTCGGCTTCCCGCCTTCGGTCGTCCATATGCGCACGCGCCATGGCTTCTGGGATGAGTTGCATCTCGCGAGTCCTGTTCTGGCGGGAGTCGTTCGCTCCCGTGGTGGTGACGGCCGGGGTGGCGGAGCCGGACGGCTCGCTCGTGGAAGAGGTCATCGGAGCCTGCTTCTGGGGATCGTGCGTAAAGGGACGGTCGATGGTGCCGACGATGGTCATGCCGCGACCGGGTTCTTGCGGGGCCGGCCACGCGGCCGCTTGCGGGCCACGACCACGCCCTGGACGAAGAGCTCGCCACCCCAGACGCCCCACGGCTCCCGCCGCTCCTTGGCGCCGGCGAGGCAGGCCTCGACGAGCGGGCAGGTGCCGCAGAGCGACTTGGCGTACTCGACATCGGCCGGGGACTCGGCGAAGAAGACCTCCGGGTCGTAGGCACGGCAGGGAACGGGTACGCCGAGGTTCTCGATGGCGTCGTCGAGCGCGGTGAGCGCGGTGAGCGGGGTCAAGGTGGAGTCCTCCGTGAGACAGGGCGGGGGGAGCGTTTCGGAAGGCGGTACGGACGGGGCGTGCGTTTCGAGTTGCACGGGGTGTCGTTCCTCGTCTGGTCGGTTCCGGCCTGTTGGCCGGGTGTCGGCTGGTACCAGGTGTTGCTCGTCCGAAGCCCCTTCGCTCTGCCTCTCCCGTTCGGGACAAACAAAAAGGGCCGCGGATCCCGGGTGGGGTTCCGCGGCCCTGAAGGCGCCGGCCTGATTCACATCAGGCTGGATCGCTCCAGGGTTCGAGCCGACGGAAGGCCCACATCGTGTGATGCTGCGTCTGCTTCTTGGTTTCGGCACCGGTCGCCGCGTAGGCGTAGGCCTTGGCCTTTGCCGCTGCTACTTCCGCTTCCAGTGCCTTGGTCGGTCGCTCATCGCGCTCCCGGACGGGAAGACCCAGCAGATTTCCGGTGCGCATGGCGCAGGCGCCGGACAGACCACTGGCAATGAGTTCGGAACCGAAGAAGCCGAGCGAGCAGGCGGAGGCGACCGAGGGATCGGTCATTTTGACGGTGCTGATGAAGCTGGTGTCGATGCTGATCACTGGAATCGCCTCCTCTCGGCGTCTTGAGGACCGGCCGGGGCCGGTCACGCGTATTCGGATAAGTACAGCACGGGGACAGGGCTTCGGAGAAGCCCGTTGTTCCCGTGGTAAGAACCTATGGGGCTTCCACGGGCGCGCGCAAACTATTTTTTCGACGAATTTGCCTCAGCTGTCCGCTGCGGCCGGCGCACGCTCCTCACCTGCGCAGATCGCCAGGACATCAGCCCCGAACCGCCCCATCTTGCGGCTGCCGACCCCAGAGATACCGGCCAACTCGCCCTCACTGCCCGGCACGGCCTCGGCGATCGCCATCAGAGTCTTGTCCGTGAACACGCAATAAGCGGGCTGGCCGAGTTGCTGCGCCTGGTCCGCGCGCCAGCCGCGCAACCGCTCGTAGAGCGCCTCGTCCATGTCGGAGGGGCAGTCCTCGCATCGCGTCAGCTTCATCTCGCCCGCGTCCGTGAGCGACTTCCCGCAGACCCGGCAGAGCACCGGGCCGCGCCGCTTGCGACGGACTCCGGCGCCCGCGGTCCCCACGGCGCCTCCGCGTTCGACGGAGCCGCCCTCGCCGGCGACGGCACCCCGGGGGCCGGGGGTCACCGAGCCGGGCCGCAGCCCGTTCAGAAAGCGGGTGGGACGGCGGGAGGCCCTGCCTCCGGGCGAGCGGGCGAGCGCCCAGGACAGGGAGAGGTGGAGCCGCGCCCTGGTGACGCCGACATAGAGCAGCCGGCGCTCCTCCTCGACCTGCTCGTCCGTCTTGGCGTACGTGATCGGCATCATGCCCTCGGCGAGCCCGACCAGGAACACCGCGTCCCATTCGAGGCCCTTCGCCGCGTGGAGGGAGGCGAGGGTGACGCCCTGCACGGTGGGCGCGTGCTGTGCGGCCGCGCGCTCGTCCAGCTCCGCCACCAGATCGGCGAGCGTGGCCTCCGGCTTGGCGCGGACGAAGTCCTCGGCGAGGCGGACGAGCGCGGCCAGGGACTCCCAGCGGTCACGGGCCACTCCCGAACCCGCCGGAGGCTCGGTGGTCCAGCCCTTGGTGGAGAGCACCGCACGCACCTGCGAGGGCAGCTCGACGACATCGTCGAGCAGCGAGTCGTTGCCCCCGAAGCGGGCGGCGCCGCGCAGCGCGGCGCCCGCCTCCCGTACCTCCTGGCGCTCGAAGAACCGCTCGGCGCCGCGCAGCTGGTACGGCACCCCCGCGTCGGCGAAAGCCTGCTCGTAGACCTCCGACTGGGCGTTGATCCGGTACAGCACGGCGATCTCGCCGGCCGGAACACCGGCGGCGATCAGATCGCGGATCCGGCGGGCGGTGCCCTCGGCTTCGGAGGGCTCGTCCGCGTACTCCACGTGGACCGGCTCCGGGCCTGACGGGCGCTGCGAGATCAGCTCCAGGCGGTGCTCGGCGGCCCGGCCCCGGGCCTGGTTCAGCAGGCCGTTGGCCAGATGGACGACCTGGGGGGTGGAGCGGTAGTCGCGGACCAGCTTCACCACGGTGGCGTTCGGATGCCGGGTGCGGAAGTTCAGCAGGTGGTCGGGGGTCGCGCCGGTGAAGGAGTAGATGGTCTGGCTGGCGTCGCCGACGACGCAGAGGCTGTCCCGCTCCCCCAGCCAGAGGTCGAGCAGCCGCTGCTGGAGCGGGCTGACGTCCTGGTACTCGTCCACCACGAAGTGCTGGTACTGACGGCGGATCTGTTCGGCGATGTCGTGCCGGTCCTGCAGGATGCCGACCGTGAGCAGCAGCACGTCCTCGAAGTCGATCACCGAGCGGTCGCGCTTGAGCTGCTCGTACATTCCGTAGATCTGGCCGATCTCGGCCGGATCGCGTGGTGCGTCGCGCACGGACTTGGCGACGGCGGCCGGGTAGTCGGCCGGTACGGTCTGGGTGACCTTCGCCCATTCGATCTCGCTGGTGACATCGCGCAGTTCATTGCGGTCGAGACGGATCCGGCAGCGGGCCGCGGCCTCGGCGACGAGCTGGACCTTGCGCTCCAGCAGCCGCGGCAGCTCACCGCCGACCGCCTTGGGCCAGAAGAACTGGAGCTGGCGCAGCGCGGCCGAGTGGAAGGTGCGCGCCTGGACACCGCCGGCGCCGAGCTGACGCAGCCGCCCGCGCATCTCGCCCGCCGCGCGGTTGGTGAAGGTGACGGCCAGCACGCTGGAGGGCTGGAGTATCCCGGCGCGCACGCCGTACGCGATCCGGTGCGTGATCGCGCGCGTCTTTCCCGTGCCGGCTCCCGCCAGCACGCATACCGGACCGTGCAGGGCGGTCGCCACCTCGCGCTGCTCGGGGTCGAGCCCGTCCAGCACCGCGTCGGCGTCGCGCGGCGGAGCCATGATCTGGCCACCGTCGGATTCCTGCGGGAACAGTGGGGAGTGCGTTGCTGCTGTCACCCCGCCATGCTGCCAGGTCGCCCGGGGCGGCCACGTCGGTTGTCCACAGGGACCGGCGTTAGTCGTACCACTACGTCTCACTACGGCCACGGTGGGAATGGCGGCCCGGTCACGTGCGTTTGACTCTGCGCGGGCGGCGTGCGGGAGCATCACGGACGGCGCGCGGAGACCAGCGGATACGGACGGACCCGTACGGAGGCGCACGGACGGCGCGTCCGGCGGGTGCGGACGAGACAACAGAGGAGCGCCAGAGACCATGCCGGGCACTGTGACGATGTACAGCACCACGTGGTGCGGATACTGCCGTCGGCTCAAGGGCCAGATGGACCGCGAAGGCATCGGCTACACCGAGATCAACATCGAGCAGGACCCGGAGTCGGCGGCCTTCGTCGAGAAGGCCAACGGCGGCAACCAGACGGTGCCGACCGTCCTGGTGGTCCCGGCCGGCGGCGGCGAGGCCGTCACGATGACGAACCCGAGCCTCGCCCAGGTCAAGCAGGCGCTCGGCGTCTGATCCCGACGCATGACGCCCCCTCCGGCAGTGGCTGCCGGTGGGGGCGTTCGCGTTCGGGCCCGGGAGTCGTCCGCCCCCTCCAGAGCGCTCACCGGGGGCCGGCGGGTCGAAGGCCGACTTGGTCGAAGGCCGGCTGCCGACCGGTCGAAGGCCTGCGGATCAGGGGCCTGCGGGATCAGCTCGCCGGTCTCGGCAGCGGCTTTCCGTACCAGAGCTCCACCAGGCGGGCGGCGATCGAGATGCCGGCCGGCGGAAGGATCTCGCCCGACTCGATCGCGGTGCGCAGATCGTCCCGGGAGAACCAGCGCGCCTCCTCGATCTCCTCGCCGTCCACCATGATCTCCGATGAGGTGGCGCGGGCCATGAAGCCCAGCATCAGGCTCGACGGGAACGGCCACGGCTGGCTGGCGACGTACTCGACCTCGCCGACCGTGATGCCCGCCTCCTCGAAGACCTCGCGTGCCACCGACTGCTCGATCGACTCGCCCGGCTCCACGAACCCCGCGAGCGTGGAGAAGCGGCCCTCGGGCCAGTGCACCTGGCGGCCGAGCAGTGCGCGGTCGTGCTCGTCGGTGACCAGCATGATCACCGCCGGGTCGGTACGTGGGTAGTGCTCGGCGCCGCACGCCTGGCAGCGGCGGATGTGGCCGGCCGCCGCGATGACGGTGCGCTCGCCGCAGCGGGAGCAGAAGCGGTGCAGTCGCTGCCAGTTCTCCAGCGCGACCGCGTGCACCATCAGTCCGGCGTCGCGGGCGGAGAGCAGCAGTCCGGCCTCGCGCAGACCCGCGGGCCGTGCCGACTGGTCCATCCGGCCGGGCAGTGTGTCCTTCTGCAGCGCGAAGTAGCGGACGCCGGCCTCGTCCATGCCGAGGAAGTAGCGGTGGGTCTCGGTGAGGGGCGCCTCGAAGGCCGGGGTCATGACCAGTTCGGTGCGGCCGTCGGGGGTGTCGTCGATCAGCGCCTGGCCGCCCGACACCACGAAGACCCGCGTGGTCGGGTGGCTCCACGCCGCCGCCAGCCATGCCTCGTCGAGCCGGTGGTGCGCCGCGCGGTCGACACCGCTCGGGGCCGTGAGGCCGATGGGTCGGTGTGCGGTGGCGTCACTGCTGATGGTGCTCACAGGTACTTCCAACTCCCCCGGTGGATTGGGTTGGTTTTCAGCGGAGCGCGGCGGCAAGGTCGCTCCACAGGTATGCGGTGGTCTCCACTCCCTTGAGGAGCAGGTCCAGTTCGACCTTCTCGTTCGGCGCGTGCCAGCCGTCGGACGGTACGGAAACGCCCAGGAAGAGCACCGGGGCGCCGAGCACGTCCTGGAGATCGGCGGCCGGTCCCGAGCCGCCCTCCCGGGTGAAACGGATCTTCCGGCCGAAGGCGCGGCCCATGGCCCGTACGACCGACTGGAGCGCCGGGTGGTCCAGCGGGGTCAGACAGGGGCGGGTGGCGGCGCCGAAGGTGATCTTGTGCCGGATACCGGCCGGGATCCGGTCCTCGATCCAGTCCCGCACGGCCCGCTCGATACGGTCCGGGTCCTGGCCCGCGACGAGGCGGAACGACAGCTTCAGCTGGGCGGAGGACGGAATGATCGTCTTACCGCCGGGGCCCTGGTAGCCGCCGCCGATGCCGTTGACCTCGGCGGTCGGGCGGGCCCAGACGCGCTCCAGGGTGGAGTAGCCGGCCTCGCCGAGGGTGGCGCCGGAACGGGCCGTACGCAGCCATTCGTCCTCGTCGAACGGCAGCTCCGCGAAGAGCGCGCGCTCGGTGTCGGTGAGGGGCGCGACGCCGTCGTAGAAGCCGGGGATCGTGACGCGTTCCTCCTCGTCGTGCAGGGCCGCGACCAGGCGGGCGGCGACGGTGGCCGGATTCGGGACGGCGCCGCCGAAGGAACCGGAGTGGATGTCCTGGCCGGGGCCGTACAGCTCGATCTCGCAGTCGGCGAGGCCGCGCATCCCGGTGCAGACGGTCGGGGTGTCCTCGGACCACATGCCGGTGTCGGAGACGATCACGACATCCGCGGCGAGGCGGTCCGCGTGCCGCTCGGTCAGGGCGCGGAAGTGCGGGGAGCCCGACTCCTCCTCGCCCTCGACCAGGAGCTTGAGGTGGACGGCGGGGGTGGTGCGGCCGGTGGCGGCGAGATGCGCCCGCACACCGAGGGTGTGGAAGAACACCTGCCCCTTGTCGTCGGCGGCGCCGCGCGCGTACATCCGGCCGTCCCGTACGACGGGCTCGAAGGGCTCCGTGTGCCAGCCGTCCTCGCGGGAGGCGGGCTGGACGTCATGGTGGCCGTAGACGAGCACGGTCGGGGCGCCGGGGTCGTCGGAGGGCCACTCGGCGTAGACGGCGGGGGCGCCCGGTGTGTCCCAGATCTCGGCGACGGGGAAGCCGGTCTCCGTGAGCTTCGCGGCGAGCCAGTCGGCACTGCGCCGCACGTCAGCGTCGTGGTCGGGCTGGGCGGATACGGAGGGGATGCGCAGCCAGTCGGCGAGGTCGTCGAGGAAGGTGGCGCGGTGGGTCTGAATGTACGTACGGACGACGCTGTCCGGGGTGTCGCTCATATGTCGAGCCTAACGGGCTCGGGGAGCTTGCTCGTCTGCCGGTAGCGCGGAGTGCCCGGCCGGGGCGCCCGTGAGGATCCGTTCCAGTTCGGGGCGGCCGGGGAGCGGGCCGGGGTGGACGACCTCTCCGGTGCGTACGTAGAGGAACGTGGCCGCGACCTCGGTCGGCGGGATGTCGTGCTGCTCCGCCCAGGCGAGCCGGTAGACGGCGAGCTGGAGCGGGTCGCCCGTGCCGGCAGGACTGGTCTTCCAGTCGACGATCTCGTACGAGTACGTCTCCGCCCCCGTCGCCGGGTCGACGTGGGCATGGCGGTAGACGGCGTCGATACGCCCCCGGATCACCCGGCCCGCCAGGGTGAGATGGAACGGCGTCTCCAGGCGGTACGGCGTACGGCGGGCGTACGGGGTGCGCTCGAAGGCGGCCTTGAGGGCGGCCAGATCGCGTTCGTCCGCGATTTCGGGCTCGTCCTCGTCGCCGCCGGGCAGCTCGTCCGGGCCGAGCATCGGCAGCGGCAGCTCCTCGAACCGCGACTCCACCCAGGCGTGGAACCGTGTGCCCCTGCGGGCCGCCGGCTGCGGCGGACGCGGCATGGGCCGGGCCAGCTCCTGGGCGAAACCGTCCGGGTCGGCGGCGAGGCGCAGCAGCTCGGAGGCGGAGAGGGACGGTGGTACGGGGACGTCCCGCACGGTCGCGCGAGCGCGCCGCAGCTCCCCGGCGAGGGCGTCGAGGTCCCGGTCCCAGGAAGCGAGGGTGCGGGACTCCTCCGGGGTGAGGTGGGGGTGGGGCCCGGAGTTTTCCGCCGGCCCGGGCTCCCGGGGGGCCGGGACGGGGGCCGGAGGGGGGGCCGGAAGGGGGGCCGGAAGCTCGCGGGAGGGCGCCCCGGGGGGTGCGGCGGTTCCGGGGGCAGGTGCGGCGTCGCGTGTGGTCGTCCAGGCGTCCCAGTCGGACAGGTCGCCCGAGAGATCGGACGGCCCGTCGGGCAGGTCCGGGTCGTACGGCAGCTCGGGGTCGTCGGGCAGGTCCGGGTCGTACGACAGCTCGGGGTCGTCGGGCAGGTCCGGGTCGTACGACAGCTCGGGGTCGTCGAGCGGATCCGGGCCGTACGACAGCTCGGGGTCGTCGGGCAGGTCGTCGTACGAGCCGGGCGAACCGTCCGGCACGCTGTCACCGTCGCTGCCGTTGCCGGAGCCGCGTGCGTCGCCGGAGCCGCGGCCGGGCGGAACCTCACGCTCCGCACCCCCCGGCCTCAGCTCCCCCGACCTCAGCTCCTCCAGGTGCGCCAGGACCGTGTCCGCCGCCTTTCTGCGGCGGGCCTGAGCCCGCGCGTCCAGCGGCAGCGGCCAGGGGTGCGGGGTGGTCTCCGCCCGCAGGGACGGATTCTCCTCGGCCTCCTCGGGCTCGTCCGCCCACGCCTCGATCTCGCCGTGTCCCGCCGCGCAGTGGCCGTACAGCGCCCGCAGGAAGTCCGAGGGGCCGCGCGGACGCTTCTGGCTCGGGCCCCACCAGTGGCCCGAGCCGAGGAGCAGGGAGCGTGGGCGGGTGAAGGTGACGTAGCCGAGGCGCAGCTCTTCCGTGTGCTGGTGCGCCTTCATCGCCTCTTTGAAGGACTTGAGGCCCTTGGCGTCCCAGGACGCCATCTCCGGGAGCGTCGGTGCGTCACCGCGCAGTGCGTGCGGAAGGACCTTCGGCTGGGAGGTCCAGGCCTCGCGCGCCTTGCCGTTCGGGAACTGGCCGGTGACCAGGCCGGGCGCGGCGACGACGTCCCATTCCAGGCCCTTGGACTTGTGCGCGGTGAGCACCTTCACGGTGTTCTCGCCGCCCGGCAGGGCGTTGTCCAGGCCCTTCTCGTACTGCGCGGCCGTACGCAGGAAGGCCAGGAAGGCCAGCAGACCCGCCTCCCCGTCGAGCCCGGCGAAGGAGGCCGCTATGTCGAGGAAGTTGTTCAGCGTCTCCCGGCGGCGGGCGGCGAGCGCGTGCGGGGACGCGGCGAGTTCGACTTCGAGACCGGTGACGGCCAGGACCCGGTGCAGGACGTCCATCAGGGGGTCGGCCAGGGAGCGTCGCAGCTCGCGCAGCTCGGTGGCGAGCCGGGCGAAGCGGACGCGGGCGGCGGCGGAGAAGGGCAGTCCGTCGTCCGGGGCGCCGGCCGACTCCAGGAAGGTGTCGAGCGCGTCGGCGAGCGAGATGACTTCGGCGGGGTCGGTGCCCTCGACGGCGGCTGCCAGCCGCGCGTCGGCGTCACCGTCCGGGTCCTGGCCGGAGCCCCGGTGGACCAGCAGCCGCGCCCGCCGGCCCAGCAGCGCCAGGTCGCGCGGGCCGATGCTCCAGCGGGGTCCGGTGAGGAGCCGTACGAGAGAGGCGTTGGCGCCGGGGTCCTGGAGGACCTCGCACACCGCGACGAGGTCGGCGACCTCGGGCAGATGCAGCAGTCCGGACAGGCCCACGACCTCGACGGGCACGTCGCGGGCCACCAGTGCGCCCTGGATCTCCGGGAAGTCCCCGGCGGTGCGGCACAGTACGGCGATCTCGCCCGGTTCCCTGCCCGTGCGCACGAGGTGGGCGATGGAGTCGGCGAGCCAGTCGATCTCTTCCGCGTGGGTACGGAGCAGGGCGATCCGGACGGTTCCGTCCCGTTCCGCGCCGGGTGCCGGACGCAGCGCCTCGACCCCTTCGTGCATGGCGCGCAGGGGTGTGGCGAGTCCGTTGGCGAGGTCGAGGAGCCGGCCGCCGCTGCGGCGGTTCTCGCTGAGGGAGAAGCGGGTGGCGGGGGTCCCGTCGGTGTACGGGAAGTGCTCGGGGAAGTCGTCGAGGTTGGCGACGGAGGCGCCGCGCCAGCCGTAGATCGCCTGGCAGGGGTCGCCGACGGCGGTCACCGCGTGCCCGGAGCCACCGCCGAAGAGCCCGGAGAGGAGGAGCCGCTGGGCGACCGAGGTGTCCTGGTACTCGTCGAGCAGGACGACCCGGAACTCGTCCCGCAGGATCGCGCCGACCTCGGGCCGGGTGGAGGCCAGCTCGGCGGAGAGGGCGATCTGGTCGCCGAAGTCGAGGAGGTCGCGGGCGCTCTTGGCGTCGCGGTAGCGGCGTACCAGATCGAGCAGTTCGCGGCGGGCGGCGGCGGTCTCGGGGATCTTGCGCAGCTCGGCGTTGCTGAGCACGACGCTGTCCAGGGCGGCCAGCAGCTCGGTGTCGTACGTGGCGAGCCGGCCCGGGCGCACGAGGTGCTCCGACAGCTCGGCGTCGAGCGCGAGCAGATCGCTGACCAGCGCGGGGAGCGATTTGGTGAGGGCCGGATAGGGTCCGGGCGCCTCCCGCAGCACCCGGGCCGCGAGCTGGAAGCGGGTGGCGTCGGCGAGCAGCCGCGCGGTGGGCTCCAGGCCTATCCGCAGGCCGTGATCGGTCAGCAGCTGCCCGGCGAAGGCGTGGTACGTCGAGATGCGGGGCTCGCCGGGGGGGTTGTCCGGGTCGATGACGTCGGGGTCGGTGACCCCGGCCTGGACGAGCGCCCTGCGGACCCGCTCGGCCAACTCGCCCGCGGCCTTGTTGGTGAACGTGAGCCCGAGGACCTGCTCGGGCGCGACCTGCCCGGTGCCCACCAGCCACACCACGCGCGCGGCCATCACCGTCGTCTTCCCCGACCCGGCCCCGGCCACGATGACCTGCGGGGCGGGCGGCGCCGTGATGCAGGCCGTCTGCTCCGGAGTGAAGGGAATGCCGAGGAGCTGCTTGAGCTGGTCGGGATCGGTGAGAAACGCGGACACCTCAGAGAGGCTAACCGCCCCCACCGACAACGCGCGGCGACGGCCAGGAGGACGCCCCGCCCGCACCGGCCCTGCGGCGCGCTCGCTCGGCGCCCCGCATCCGGCCCCCGCTCCCCCGGCGCCCCGCATCCGGCCCCCGTACATCCGGCCGCCTACATCCGGCCCCGGGTGGCCGGGGCCGGATGAGCCGCTGATGTCGGTGACGTACGACCGGCGTCCGCGCCAGGCCGTGGGGAGCGCCGGACCGGTGATCCCCTTCCTCCCGGAGACCGCGGCCGGGCGCTCACTCCACGATCTGCCGGCCCTCCGGCTGCGCGCTGCAGGAGGCACGGAAGGCGCAGTGGCCGCAGTGCTGGCCGGTGCTGGGGGTGAAGCGTTCGTCGAGTACGCGGCCGGCGGCGGTGGCGAGGAGGTCGCCGACCCACTCCCCGGCGAGCGGCTCCTGCGCCTGGATCCTGGGGAGCGCCTCGCCGCCCTCCTTCTTCGGGGCGGGCTGGCGGAGCTGGACGAGTTCGGCGCCGCCGGGCTCCGGGCGGCGGCCGTCGAAGACCTCGTCCAGGGCGCCCTCGCGGACCGCGAGCTGGTAGACGGCGAGCTGCGGGTGGTGGGCGACCTCGTCCTTGGTGGGGGCCTGTTTCCCGGTCTTGAAGTCCACGACGTACGCGCGGCCCCCTGCGTCCCGCTCGACGCGGTCCATGGATCCCCGGATCCGTACCTCGTACGCGCCCGCCTCCAGGGTGACGTCGAATCCGTGCTCGGTGGCGGCGGCTGTCCGGCCGCCACGGTCCGTCACATGCCAGCGCAGGAAGCGTTCCAGCGCGACGCGCGCGTGCTCCTTCTCCTGCCGGGACTTCCAGGGGGCGTCGAAGGCCAGCGCGTCCCAGACCGAGTCCAGGCGCTCCATGAGGACGTCGAGATCGGCGGGGGTACGGCCGGAGGCCACCTCGTCGGCCAGGACGTGCACCACGTTGCCGAATCCCTGGGCGGCGGTGGCGGGCGCGTCCGCCTTCACCTCGCGTCCCAGGAACCACTGGAGTGCGCAGGTGTTCGCCAGCTGGTCCAGCGCGCTGCCGGAGAGCACCACGGGCTGGTCCCGGTCGCGTAGCGGGACCGCGCTGCGGGTCGGTTCGTACAGCCCCCACCAGCGGTCGGGGTGCGCGGACGGCACGAGCGGCTGGCCCTCCTCGTCGGTGAGCGCCGCGAGCCGGGCGAGCCGGCGGGCGGCGGCGTCGCGCAGGGCCGGGCTCGCCTCCGGGTCGACGGTGGTGGCGCGCAGTTCCGCGACGAGCGGGGCGACGGCGAGGGGGCGGCGGGGCCGGCCGGTGACGTCGCGGGGCTCGACGCCGAGTTCGGGGAGGAAGCGGGAGGGCTGGTCGCCGTCGTCGGCGGGGGCCTTGACGGCGGTGACGACGAGGCGGTCGCGGGCGCGGGTCGCGGCGACGTAGAAGAGCCTGCGCTCCTCGGTGAGCAGGGCCCCGGGGGTCAGTGGTTCGGCCAGTCCGTCCCGGCCGATCCTGTCCGCCTCCAGCAGGGAGCCGCGGCGCCTGAGGTCGGGCCACAGGCCCTCCTGGACCCCGGCGACCACGACGAGCCGCCATTCCAGGCCCTTGGAGCGGTGTGCCGTCATCAGGTGTACGGCGTCGTGGCGTACGGCCCTGCGGCTGAGGGTGTCCGCGGCGATGTCCTGGGCGTCCAGTTCGTCGAGGAAGTTCAGCGCGCCCCGGCCGCCGGTGCGTTCCTCGGCGCGGGCCGCCGCGTCGAAGAGGGCGCACACGGCGTCGAGATCGCGGTCGGCGTTGCGCCCGCCCGCGCCACCGCGCAGGGCGGACCGTTCGAGCCGCCCCGGCCAGGTGGTGCCGTCCCACAGCTTCCAGAGGGCCTCCTGCGCGGTGCCGCCGTCCTCCAGCAGCGCGCGCGCCTCGGCGAGCAGCGCGCCGAGCTTCTGAGCGCCCCGGGCGTACGCCGGATCGTGCGTCACGAGCCGCTCGGGCTCGGCGAGCGCCCGGGTGAGGAGGACGTCGGACCCGGCGGGCACGCGGTTCCCGCCGGCCCGCTCCTCGTCGCGCAGTGCCCGGCCGAGCCGCCGCAGATCGGCGGCGTCCATCCCGCCGAGGGGCGAGGTGAGAAGGGTGAGCGCGGTCTCGGTGTCGAGCCGGCCGAAGGGGGAGGGTACGGCAGGGCCGGCGGCCGTACGCCCGGTCTCCGCGAGGGTCCGTGCCCCCCTGGCCGGGGCACCGGTGGACGAGGCCGGCTTTCCGTGCTCCTCATCCGCCTCATCCGCCTTGTCCTCCCTGTCCTCCCTGTCCTCCCCGTCCTCGACGGGCGGCGGGGACGGCGGGCGGATCGCCGCCTCCGCCACGGCCCGCAGCGCCGTCAGCAACGGCGAGACCGCCGGTTCGTGGCGCAGGGGCACATCGTCGCCGTCCACCTCCAGGGGCACGCCCGCCGAGGTGAGGGCGCGGCGGATCGCGGGGATGGTGCGGCCCCCCGCCCGCACGAGGACGGCCATGTCCTTCCAGGGGACGCCGTCCTCCAGGTGCGCGCGGCGCAGGATGTCGGCGACGTTGTCGAGTTCCGCCGACGGGGTCGGGTAGGTGTACGTCTCGACGCGGCCGCCCTCCCGCACCGCGCTGAGCTCGCGGTGGGCCCGTACCTTCTCGGCGGGGAGCCGGTTCAGCGGCATACGGCGGGTCAGCAGCCGGGTCGCCGCCAGCAGCTGGGCCCCGGAGCGGCGGGAGGTGGTGAGCACCTCCACCGGTGCCGGGCGGCCGTCCGCGCGGGGGAAGGTGTCCGGGAAGTCGAGAATGCCGTTCACATCCGCGCCCCGGAAGGCGTAGATCGACTGGTCCGGGTCACCGAAGGCGACCAGTGTGCGGCCCTGTCCTGCCAGCGCGCCGAGCAGTCTGACCTGCGCCGGGTCGGTGTCCTGGTACTCGTCGACGAACACCGCGTCGTAGCGTCGCGTCAGCCGCTCCGCGATCTCGGGCCGTCCGGCGAGCAGCACCGCCCGGTGGACCAGCTCCGCGTAGTCGAGCACCCCCTGCAGGTCCAGCACGTCGAGATACTCGGCGAGGAAGGACGCGGCGGCCGACCAGTCCGGCCGGCCGGTGCGCCGCGCGAACGCCGCCAGCGAGTCGGGGCCGAGCCCCAGCTCACGGCTGCGCGCGAGCACCGCCCTTACCTCGTCGGCGAACCCGCGGGTGGTGAGGCAGGCCCGCAGCTCGTCCGGCCACCGGACGCGCGCCCGCCCCTCGCGCTCCAGATCGAGCTGGCCCGCGAGGAGATCACGTACGGCGACATCCTGCTCGGGCCCGGAGAGCAGCCGCAGCGGTTCGGTGAAGAGGTCCGCCTCCTGGTGGGCGCGGATCAGCGCGTAGCAGAACGAATGGAAGGTGGTCGCCTGCGGACCGCGCGTACCGCCCAGCCGGACCGCCATCCGGTCGCGCAGCTCCACCGCGGCCTTGCGGCTGAAGGTGAGGACCAGGACCCGCTCCGGATCAGCGCCCCGGGCGACCCGCGCTGCGACCGACTCGACGAGCGTCGTGCTCTTGCCGGTGCCGGGACCGGCGAGCACGAGCAGGGGTCCGGACTCATGGTCAACCACCGCGCGCTGCGCTGCGTCCAGCACAGGGGGATCCGTCCGGACCACCGGAGTACGCACCAGTCGGTACGCGCCCGGGATCCGCTGCCGTACCCGGCGGTGCGGGGTACGCCCGGTGGAAGGGGAGGAACTCACGTGGGTCGCCGGTCCTGGAGAGGTGTGCTCGGTATGACGGGTGCGCTCGGTACGACGGGGACGGTCGGGGTGACGGATACGGCCTGGGTGACCCGGCCGGCCTGGGTGATGGGGCCGGCCGGGATACGCGGAAGGCGTTCCGACGACGCTACGCCGCCGCGCGGCCCCGACGCGTCCGGGCGGCCCCGTACGCCGTCATCCGCTCCGTGCGGTCCGTCACATGTGCCGCCCTCGGACCCGTCACCCGGGCTGCCGCCCGGCCCGTACCGGCCCCGGCGGAGCCGTCTCCCCTCCCGCCACGCGGCGGCATGGCGGAAGCTGTCATATATGAGCCACGCCGTCCGCGTCCGTCCCGTCCCACCGCGCCCGCTTCATGTCCAGGCGCGGAAGGTGGCCGTCGGCACCTGGCGGGGCCTCACGCAGCGGGGTGCCTTCCTCGCGGTAGCGGTCCAGGGCCCGCAGCTCGTGCCCCGCCAGCAGCGCGCCGTCGGAGCGCACCACGCGCCACCACGGCACGGCGCCGCCGTAGAGCGCCATGGCGCGGCCCACCTGGCGCGGTCCGCCCGCGCCGAGCCACTCCGCCACATCGCCGTACGTCATCACCCGGCCGGCCGGGATCAGCTCCGCGACGTCCAGCACCCGGTCCGCGTACTCGGGAAGCCGCGACGGGCCACCCGCCGGGTCCGTGCCCGGCTCTTCGGACTCCTCACCCCTCATCCGCCCCATCCTGCCGCACCCCACCGACAACGCCCAGCGGAGCGACCGCACCGGTGGCCACGCGAATCCGTCACATCGGAGTGCGTCCGCTCGGTCACCCTGTGTACGTACACACACAAAGGGACGTATCTCGCGCGCCCCGTCCCCCCGCAATGCACCCTGATGCCCCCGTCTGTCGTCGGCACGTGCCACCATCATCCGGGCGGTGACTGGTGATACGAGATCAAGAAGAGACGCATTCGGCGGAGGAACAGGGCGTGCAGCCTCCCGCTGCGGCGAGCACCTCCGGCGCTGAGTCGCGCCCGGACGGCGAAGGCCGTCCCGAGGACAAGGCGAGTGCCGGCGGCGACGACGCGAGCGGCGACGTCCCCGGCGACGACGGAGCAGGCACGGACGCCGGTGCCGAAGACGGCGGCCGTCCGGACCGCGAGCGCGACGCGCGCGCGGAGGCCGGCGACCCCGGCCGCGACGCCGGTGCCGACGCCGAAGATGACGACCGCGACGACGCCGACGACGCCGACGACGCCGACGACGATGATCCCTGCGGCACCGGCGCCACCCGCGCCGACCGGGTCTCCGGGGACGAGCCACTGCTCGCCGCCCGCGTCCACCGGCCCTCCGACCTGCTGCGTCTGCTCATCGGTGTGCTGGCCATCGCCCTGGTCATCGGCCTGTCCGCCTTCGCGCACGGCACCACCACCGGCCTGGAACAGGACATCAGCAAGGGCACCGGCCAGGCTCCCGACCTGATCGTCAAACTGGCCGGCCTGGTGTCCAGCATCGCCGTGCTGCTCGTCCCGGTCGCGTTCGCGATCGAGCGGCTGATCAAACGCGACGGACTGCGGATCGCGGACGGCGTACTCGCCGCCGTGCTGGCCCACGGCGTCACGCTCGCCACCGACCTCTGGGTCGCCAGAGCCGCCCCCGGTTCCATCCAGGACGCACTGACCCGCCCGCAGCTCGGCGCCGGGCTGACCGACCCCGTACACGGCTATCTCGCGCCGGTCATCGCGTACATGACCGCCGTCGGGATGGCCCGCAGACCCCGCTGGCGGGTCGTGCTCTGGGTGGTGCTGCTGCTCGACGCCTTCGCGATGCTGGTCGCCGGTTACACCACACCGCTCTCGATCATCCTGACCGTGCTGATCGGCTGGACCGTCGCCTACGGCACGCTCTACACGGTCGGCTCCCCCAACGTACGGCCCACCGGCCAGACCCTGATGGCCGGTCTGCGCCGGGTCGGTTTCCGCCCGGTCAGCGCGATGCGCGCGGAGGAGGTGGCCGACTCCTCCGAGCAGGGCGACCGGGGCCGCCGCTATCTGGTCATCCTGGAGGAGGGGCCGCCGCTCGATGTCACCGTCGTGGACCGCGAGCAGCAGGCCCAGGGGTTCTTCTACCGGGTGTGGCGGCAGCTGACCCTGCGCTCCATCACCACCCGCAGATCCATCCCCTCCCTGCGCCAGGCGCTCGAACAGGAAGCGCTGCTGGCGTACGCGGCGATCGCCGCCGGGGCCAACGCCCCCAAGCTGATCGCCACCTCCGAGCTCGGTCCCGACGCCGTCATGCTCGTGTACGAGCACCTGGGCGCCCGTTCGCTGGACTCGCTCCCGGACGCGGAGATCACCGACGAGCTGGTACGAGGCGCCTGGCGGCAGGTCGAGGCGCTGCAGTCGCGGCGCATCGCGCACCGCAGACTCACCGGCGACGCGCTTCTGGTGAACGCCGACTGCGAGGTGATCCTCACGGAGCTGCGCGGCGGCGAGATCGCGGCGGGCGATCTGGTGCTGCGCATGGACACCGCGCAGATGCTCACCACGATGGGCCTGCGGGTGGGCGCGGAGCGCTCGGTCGCCGCCGCCGTGGAGGTGATCGGACCGGACACGGTCGCCGACTGCCTGCCGCTGCTCCAGCCGATCGCGCTGAGCCGCTCCACCCGGGCGACGCTGCGCCGGCTGGCCCGTGAGCGGTCGCAGCGCGAGCGCGACGCGGTGCTCGCCGCGTCCGAGGCGAGCAAGCACCTCAAGGCGGCGGAGGCCACGGCCGACGCCGGGGACCGCAAGACCGTCCGCAAGTCCCTGCGCGCGGAGAAGCAGGCGGAGAAGCGGGCCATAGACGATGCCCTGGACGAGGCGCGCGAGGAGGATCTGCTCTCCCAGATGCGCAAGCAGGTGCTGCTGATCAGGCCGCAGGCACCGGTCGAGCCGGTCCGCCTGGAGCGCATCAAGCCGCGCACGCTCATCACCGTCATCGCCGGGGCCGTCGCCGCGTACTTCCTGCTCACGCAGCTGACCCAGCTGGACTTCCGCACGGTGATCGGGCAGGCGCACTGGGGCTGGGTGGCGGCCGCCGCCGCGTTCTCGGCGCTCAGTTATGTGGCGGCGGCGATGAGCCTGCTGGGCTTCGTACCGGAGAGGGTGCCGTTCCGGCGCACGGTCGCCGCGCAGGTCGCCGGTTCCTTCGTCAAGATCGTCGCCCCGGCGGCGGTCGGCGGGGTGGCGCTGAACACCCGCTTCCTGCAGCGCGCGGGGGTACGGCCCGGACTCGCCGTGGCGAGCGTGGGCGCGTCGCAGCTCTTCGGGCTCGGCGCGCACATCATGCTGCTGCTGTCCTTCGGCTATCTCACCGGTACGGAGAAGACGACCTCCCTCACCCCGTCCAGGACGGTGATCGCGGGCCTGCTGACGGTCGCCGTGCTGGTGCTGGTCGTGACCGCGATCCCGTTCCTGCGGAAGTTCGTCTCGACCCGGCTGCGCTCGCTGTTCGCCGGGGTGGTGCCGCGCATGCTCGACGTACTCCAGCGGCCGCTGAAGCTGCTCACCGGCATCGGCGGGATGCTGCTGCTGACGGGCGTGTTCGTGATGTGTCTGGACGCGTCGATCCGGGCGTTCGACGACGGGCACCAGCAGCTGAGCTACGCGAGCATCGCGGTCGTCTTCCTGGCGGGCAACGCGCTGGGCTCGGCGGCGCCGACGCCGGGCGGTGTGGGCGCCGTCGAGACCGCGCTGACGCTGGGTCTGCTGGCGGTCGGGCTGCCGAAGGAGGTCGCCGCGCCCGCCGTGCTGCTGTTCCGGCTGATGACCCTGTGGCTGCCGGTGCTGCCGGGCTGGCTGTCCTTCAGCTACCTCACCCGTAAGGGAGCGCTGTAGGCGCGGGGCCGCGTCATGGCCCGGGGAGGCTGTGCCCCGTGCGGGTCACGGCCCCGGCGCGGCTGTGCCCCGGAGCCGGTCGCCACCCCGTGCGGGTCGCGGCCCCGGTCCGCCACCCGCATGGACCGCGGCCCCGCGCGGCCCGTGCCGCCGGGGCGCACCATGGGTCCATGCCGACCTCCCCCGCCCGGCGTTCCCTGGCCCTGGCCGCCGTCACCGCCGCCGCACTGCTGGCCGCCACCGGCTGCTCCGGCAGCACAAGCTCCTCGGGCGGCAGCGCCAACAGCACGGACCGGCCCAAGGACCTGGCGTCCCAGCGGCTGGACTGGAAGACGTGCCAGGCCCCGTCGACGTCGGAGGGCGGCGGTACGGCTCCGTCCCCGCTGCCCGGCGGCGCGCGGTGGGAGTGCTCCTCCCTGTTCGCGCCGCTCGACTACGCCAGGCCGGACGGCGACACGATCGAGCTGGCCCTCATCCGGGCCAGGGCCCGCGACCAGAGCCGGCGGATCGGGTCCCTCATCTTCAACTTCGGCGGTCCCGGCGGATCCGGCGTCGATACGCTGCCGTCCTTCGCCAAGGACTACGAGAAGCTCCGCGACCGTTACGACCTCGTCAGCTTCGACCCGCGCGGCGTCGGCCGCAGCGACGGCGTGGAGTGCGAGAGCGACAAGCGGCTCGACTCGTACTACGCCGAGGACGCCACCCCGGACGACGCCACCGAGGAGAAGACCTTCGTCCAGGGCCTCGCGAGCTACGCGTCGGGCTGCGAGAAGAATTCCGGCACCGCGCTCCCCCACGTCGGTACGACGAACGCCGCCCGGGACATGGAGCTGATGCGCCGGGTCCTCGGTGACCGGAAGCTCTTCTACTTCGGGATCTCCTACGGCACGGAACTGGGCGGCGTCTACGCCCACCTGTATCCGAAGTCCGTCGGGCGGGCGGTCTTCGACGCCGTCGTCGACCCGACGCAGAACTCCGAACAGGGCTCGCTCGGGCAGACGAAGGGCTTCCAGCTCGCCCTGACCAACTTCGAGAAGAACTGTGTGTCCCGGGGCGACGCCTGCACGCTGCCCGGCTCCACCCCGAAGCAGATCGAGGCGTTCATCACCGGGCTGCTCGGCCGGCTCGACGAGCAGCCGATCGCGGGCCTCGGCAGCCGCCGCCTCACCGAGACCCAGGCCACCAACGGCATCGCCCAGACGCTCTACTCGAAGGAGTTCTGGCCCCTGCTGGAGCAGGGGCTGGAGGAGGCCGACGCCGGCAACGGAGCTCTGCTGCTCGCCCTGTCCGACTCGATGAACGGGCGCGACCAGCAGGGCCGGTACAGCAATCTCCAGGCGGCCAACGCAGCCATCAACTGCGCCGACTCCAAGGAGCGTTACACCCTGGCGCAGACCAAGGCGAAGCTGCCGGAGTTCCGGGCGGCGTCGCCCGTCTTCGGTGACTTCCTCGGCTGGGGGCTGATGGGCTGCTCGCAGTGGCCGGTGGCGGGGCAGTGGACCCACCCCGATGTGAGCGCACCGGGCGCGGCCCCGATCCTGATCATCGGCAACACCGGCGACCCGGCGACCCCGTACGCGGGTGCCAAGGCGATGGCCGAGGCGCTGGGCAAGGGGGTCGGTGTGGAGATCACGTACCGGGGCCAGGGGCACGGCGCGTACGACAGCGGCAACCGGTGTGTGCAGGGGGCCGTGAACGACTATCTGCTGCGGGGCAAGGTGCCCGCGGCGGGCACCGTCTGCGGCTGAAGCACGCCGCGGGGGCCGGTCCCCGGCAACCGCCGAGGGGACCGGCCCCTGCGCGTACTCACCCTCTTCGCGTGGCGCGTGGTCGGCCTCGCGGCGGCCCGCCTCGCGTGGTGCATCCCGTGGCGGGCCGCTTCGCCGTCAGTAGACCGGCTTGTCCGGCTCGATCTGGTGGACCCAGCCGATCACGCCGCCGCCCACATGCACCGCGTCCGAGAAGCCCGCGGACTTCAGCACCGCGAGCACCTCCGCGCTGCGCACCCCCGTCTTGCAGTGCAGGACGATCTTCTTGTCCTGCGGCAGGGACTCCAGGGCGGTGCCCATCAGGAACTCGTTCTTCGGGATCAGCTTGGCGCCGGGGATCGAGACGATCTCGTACTCGTTCGGCTCCCGGACATCGATGATCTCGATGTTCTCGCCGTCGTCGATCCACTCCTTGAGCTGCTTGGGAGTGATCGTGGAACCGGCCGCCGCTTCCTGGGCCTCCTCGGACACGACGCCGCAGAAGGCCTCGTAGTCGATGAGTTCGGTGACGGTGGCGTTCGGGCCGCAGACCGCGCAGTCGGGGTCCTTGCGGACCTTGACCTGGCGGTACTGCATCTCCAGGGCGTCGTAGATCATCAGCCGGCCGACCAGCGGATCACCGATGCCCGTCAGCAGCTTGATCGCCTCGGTGACCTGGATGGACCCGATGGACGCGCAGAGCACGCCCAGCACGCCGCCCTCGGCGCAGGAGGGGACCATGCCCGGCGGCGGGGGCTCCGGGTAGAGGCAGCGGTAGCAGGGACCGTGCTCGGACCAGAACACGCTCGCCTGGCCGTCGAAGCGGTAGATCGAACCCCAGACGTACGGCTTGTTCAGCAGCACGCACGCGTCGTTGACCAGGTAGCGGGTGGCGAAGTTGTCCGTGCCGTCCACGATCAGGTCGTACTGCGAGAAGATCTCCATCACGTTCTCGGCCTCAAGCCGCTCTTCGTGAAGGATCACGTTCACATAGGGGTTGATCCCGAGGACGGAGTCCCGTGCGGACTGCGCCTTCGGCCGGCCGATGTCGGCCTGGCTGTGGATGATCTGGCGCTGCAGGTTCGACTCGTCGACCTCGTCGAACTCCACGATGCCGAGCGTGCCGACACCGGCTGCGGCCAGGTACATCAGGGCCGGGGAGCCGAGGCCACCGGCACCCACGCACAGCACCTTCGCGTTCTTCAGCCGCTTCTGCCCGTCCATCCCGACGTCCGGGATGATCAGATGACGGGAGTACCTGCGGACCTCGTCGACGGTGAGCTCGGCAGCGGGCTCGACCAGGGGTGGCAGCGACACAAGGACCTCAACAAGGGGGTTGGTCGGTCGGTCAGTACGGACGTTCTCCGTGTAACACTGCCACGCCCCTTCTCATTCCGAGACACCCGGTCCGACTCGCGAGACGATCTCGTCCCAGTAGCCGGGCAGCGTCTCGAACGGAGCGTTCCAGCCCGTCCGGTCGGTGAAGAAGACCGTCCCGGCGCCCTGCCACCGGGCGATCCGCAGGGCCTCGTCGAGGTGCGTGCGCGGAATCCCGTGGACGAGATGGACGAAGCGCTCCGGCGGGTAGTCCGCCGTCCACTCGGCCGCCTGTGACCAGCGGTAGTCCGTCCATGGCCCGGAGAAGGTCACCAACTGGTCGGCGTTCTCGGCGTATCCGGGGTACGGGTGGGTCCCGTGCCCCAGGACGAGGTGGCCGCCGTCCCGCCCCGCCACCGTCCCGCCGTCCTGCCCCGCCGCCAACCCGCTGTCCCGCCCCGCCGCCAGTTCCGCCCGCAGCGCCGCCGTCACCCGCCGGACCTCCGGAAGGTCCGCGCGGTCCGCCGGACACCGGTCGAGGAAGAACCCGCCGACGCGGTACCAGTCGAGGAAGCGCACCGCGTCCGAGACGATCTCCCCGAAGGGGCGGGTGCCGTAGGCCAGATCGAGATGGCCGAGCACCCGCACCCGCGCACCCCCGAGCCGGCGCACCGCCTCCACGCAGTGCGGGTCGGGCCGGGCGCCCGGCCCTTCCGCGACATTGAGGACGGCCCAGTGCAGCGGCGTCCCGGGGCGGGCCAGTTCGGCCCATTCGACCGGGGCGAGCAGCGGGTGCGCGTAGCCGGGGACCCCGAAACGGACCCGGCCCGCCCCGGTGACGGGCAACCGGTCACCGGAGGCGGTCGGACGCGTCCCACCGCCTCCGGTCAGATGCGGCACGCCGCCTCCATCCAGATGTCGGCGAGGGATTCCTCCAGATTGATCCGGGGCCGCCAGCCGAGCCGGTCGCGCGCGGTGCGTACGTCCGCCTGCTGCCAGCTGCCGCAGCCGTCGGGGTACGGGAACGGGCCGACGCCGAGGTGTTCCACCATCGGCTCGCCCCGGGGGGCTCCGATGGTGGGGTGGCCGGGGCGGACCGGCCCGGGGGGCATGTCCAGCTCGTGCAGGGCGCCCGCGTACCCGGCGACCCTCGCGAGGACGGCGGCGGCGTCCCTCAGCCGTACGGCACGGCCGGTGCCGATGTTGACGATGCCCTGCGCGGCGGAGAGGGAGGCGGCGTGCACGGCGCGCGCCACATCCCGTACGTCGACGAAGTCACGCTGCACGCCGAGGCCGCCGAGCTTCAGTTCGCCGTCGCCGGACTGCATGGCCCGGCGCATCGCCTCCGCGAGCCGGCCGAGCGGGGAGCCCGCCGGGGTGCCGGGGCCGACCGGGGAGAAGACCCGGAGGACGATGGCGTCGAGGCCGGAGCCCAGCACCAGCTCCGACGCGGCGAGCTTGCTCACGCCGTACGGGCCGCCGGGGCGCGGCACGGCGTCCTCGGCGGTCGACGAGCCCTGCGGGGAGGGCCCGTACTCGGAGGCGCAGCCGAGCTGGACGAGCCGGGCCCCGCAGCCGCTGCGCCGCAGGGCCTCGCAGACCGTGGCGACGGCGACCGTGTTGTGCCGGGTCAGCTCGCGGGCGCCGCCCCGGGTGGCTCCGGCGCAGTTGATGACGACTCCGGGGTGCACGGCGTCCAGGAAGCGGGTGAGGGCTCCCGGACTGCCGCTCGCGAGGTCGAACCGCACGTCGGCGTCGTCGCCACGGCCGAGCGCCGTGAGGTGCACGGCGGGGTCGGCGAGCAGCCGGTCGGCCACGAAGCGGCCGAGAAAACCGTTGGCACCGAGCAGCAGGACCCTCATCGCGCGGCCCCTCGGTGCCGACGGGCCAGGGCCGGGGCGGGGGCTGGGGTCTGTGGGGTCATGTCTGTCGTCTCCTTAAGGGTGGTGCGGTGATGCGTGTCGCGGTGGTGCGTGGCACACGTCAGGGGTGGGTACCGCGTCGTGACGGGTCGCCGCGTCGTGACGTCAGGTGTGCGCCGAGGCCCGGGAGAGCACGACGGCGGCGTGGATGAGCAGTCCGAGTGCGGCGGCTCCGCAGGCGAGGGTGGGTACGGCTCCGGCTCCCCACGCCCGGACGACGGCCCGGGCGGGAAGAGCGAGGGCAGCGCAGCCGGGAATCCGGCCCGCCAGGACGGACGCGCAGGCCAGGGCCTCCACGGCGGCGGCGAGGGCGAGTCCGGTGGCCCCGGGTCCCGGGAAGCCGTGGACCGTGAGCAGCCGGGCGAGGAAGAAGAGGGTGCCGAGCGTGACGGTAGGGGCGAGCGCGCCGTCGCCGGCGTCCCCGAAGACGGCCGCCGCGAGCAGGGACAGGCCGGTCAGGACGAAGGTGTACAGCCCGGCCGCCGAGCACAGCAGGGGCCGGGCTCCGGCGGCGAAGTCGGCGAGTCCGTGGCTGTCGTCGAGTCTGCGCCGCGCCTGTACGGAGAAGAGGTGGGCGCACCAGGCGGCCGGCGCCACGGCGAAGGCCAGTGCGGCGAGCGGGGCCGTGGTGACGGACCACGGTCCGTGGGGGCCGCCCGCGACGAGCTGGTCCAGGAGTCCGTCGCCACAGACCAGATAGGCCAGCAGCCAGCGGACCGGGAGGCCTGAGGCGGGGGCGGTACGGTCCTCGGCGCCCGGCCCACGGTCCCCGGCCCGCAGCGGTCCCCGGCGCAGACAGGCGGACAGCGCGCCGGAGAGGGCGAGGCCGCCCGCCAGCCCGATCGCGAGCCGCCGCTGCCCACCGCTGTGGTCCAGGCCGAGGAGGGTGAGCGAGCACAAGGCGCCGGGCAGCAGCCCGAGAGCCGCCCAGCCGGCCCGGCCGGGCCGCCCGGCCCAGGCGGTCCGGCCCGTCCACCCGGCGCGCGCATCGGCGACGCGCGCCGGGTGTCCCGGAGCCGGGCGTCCGGCAGCCGGGCGTCCTGGAGCCGGGCGTCCGGCAGTCGGGTGTCCGGCAGTCGGGCGTCCGGCAGTCGGGTGTCCCGGAGCCGCGCTGTCCGCACCGCGTGGCACGCGTGCGTACAGCTCCTCGGCGAGCGAGAAGACGTCCCGGTGCCGGAATCGGACGGCGGTCCGGTCCGTCATGCCGTGCGCCTCCAGGCCGGCGGCGATCTCCAGCGGATCGACGGCCCGCTCGCACAAGTACCTGTGGCGGTCCATCAGGGCCCTGACCGGATCGGCGGGCCCGCGCCGGACGGCCGCGTCAGACATCGCGTTCCCCCGCCCCGGAGTGCGCGCCGACGGGCTGGGGCTGGGGCAGCGGCGGGGATTCGGGTGCCCCGCGCGGGGTACGCCCCGTGTCCGCCGGGAAGCCGGCGCTCCAGCGGCCCGGGACGTACAGCTCCGCCGGGTGGGCGAAGGGCAACGGCTCACCGTCGGTGTCCACGGCGTCCGCCGGGCGCCGTACGGGGGTGTGCGAGACGAGCTCCAGATAGATGCCACGAAATGCCGCGAGATTCTGCTCGACGGAGAAGAGTTCGAGTGCGCGGGCGCGCGCCGCCGCGCCGAGCCGCGCCCGGCGCTCCGGGTCGCGCAACAGCGCGATGCAGGCGTCCGCGAGCGCCCGGGGATTGCGCGGGGGCACCACGACCCCCGTTCCGCCGACGACTTCGACGACCGCGCCGACATCGGTGGAGACCGTCGCGCTCCCGCAGAACATCGCCTCGACCAGGCTGACCGGGAAGCCTTCCACCGCGCTGGAGAGGACGACCAGCCCGCCCGCCGCGTAGGCGCCGGGCAGGTCGGGCGCCTCGGGGCCGCCGATCTCCTCGAAGGAGACGGGACGGCCGCCGGGGGCACCGGCCGGCTCTTCGGGGAAGAGCTGGGCGGCCAGCTCCCGGCAGTGGGCGGGATACGCGGCGGCCTCGGGGTCGCGCGTGGGGGCGCTCACGATGCGCAGCCGCGCGCCGGGCTCCGCCGCGCGGATCACGGCGAAGGCCCGCAGCAGCGAGATGACGTCCTTGGCGGGTTCGATCCTGCCGACCCAGACGAGCGTGTGCGCGTTCCCGTCCGCCTCGCCGCGCCCGGTCCCGCCGCGCGCCGCCGCGCCATGGCCCGGCCGGCCGCGGCCCGCCTCGCCGCCGGGCGCCCCCACCGCGGCGAACCGCTCCGGCTCCATCCCCGGGTAGACCGTGCGCAGCTTGGCGCGGTCGGCGCCGCACCTCTCCTGCCAGCGCCTGGCGTGGGTGTTGCCGGGGGTGATGACGCTCGCCTGCCGGTAGGTCTCGGCGGCGAGCCGGCGGTGGAAGGAGGCGAGCAGGGCGCGGACCGGCGCACCGGCCCGGGGCCCCGCCGGGGATGCGCCGGGGCTCCCGGCCGCGCCCCCGGCGGCGAGGTAGTGCGCGCGCAGCTGTACGCCGTACTCCGTGACCAGCAGCGGGGCGCCGAAGAAGCGTTTGGCCAGGAGTCCGGCCAGAGCCGCCGGTCCGCCCGACACGGCGTGGCAGAGATCGGCCGAGGCCAGGCCGTCGTCGCCGTACCAGTCGAGCGAGAGGGGGCGCAGGGCGCGTTCCAGCTGGTCGACGAAGGCGAGGTAGTCGGGGATGGTGGCGGCGCTCACGCTCCGGCGTGCGCCGGGTGCGCGGCAGGCGGACTCGACGAGCCGTACGGCCGTTTCGGAGCGCAGGGCGGTGGACAGGCCGCCGCGCTCCCTGGCCAGGTCGGCGAGTCCGTACAGCCCTGCGGCGAACGCCGCCGCGCCGTCCGTGCCCGCCGGAGCGTGAACGCCGCCAACGCCTTCCGCACCGCCCGCGCCCGGGGCCCCGTCGGAGCAGACCGCCGCCGCCAGCTGCGTGAAGTGCCCGGCGAACCGCCGCCGGTCCCGCCGCCCGTAGTCCCGGCCGTCGTCGGCGGCCGCCCAGAGCCGCGCGGTGCGCACCCGCCGGACCTGACGCGGCAGCCGGATCCAGCCGCGTTCCTCCTGCCGCGCGCTGCGGCTCAGTGCGTAGATGTCGAACTGGTGCGGTGCGAGCCCGCGCACGAGCCGGTCGCACCAGAGCCTGGACTCACCCGTCGCATACGGATACCCACCGTCCGTAAGCAGTCCGATCCGCACGAGCCCATCCCCGATCTCCCCTGTGGGCGGCCGCCGTTGATCCGGCGACTCGCAGCGGGACGACCGTAAGCGGACAGGCCGGGGGCGCGACGGACGGTTGTCCGTCGCGCCACCAGAAGGGGTGAATGCACGTAACTTTCCCGTGCCGGGGGCGTTCTATCGCGCTACGGAGCGCGTCGGTCACGGAATGTCAGGCGACGGACACCGTTTCGGGGAGTGTCCCGCGCGCCGAGCGGCGGGCGGCGGCAAGCTCCGGATCGAGCGCGGGGACAGCCGCGAGCAGCTGCTTCGTGTACGGGTCTGCGGGCGCCCCGTACACCTGTTCCACCGTGCCCTGTTCGACGATCCTGCCGTTCCGCATGACCGCGACCCGGTCGCTGACCTGCCGTACGACGGCCAGGTCGTGCGCGATGAAGACCAGCGCCAGGCCGAGTTCCCGCTGGAGTTCGGCGAGCAGGGCGGTGACCTGCGCCTGGGTCGTCACGTCGAGCGCCGAGACGGGCTCGTCGCAGACGATGAGCCGGGGCTCGGCGGCGAGCGCCCGGGCGATCCCGACACGCTGGCGCTGCCCGCCGCTGAACTCGTGCGGATACCGGTCGTACCGGTCCGGGTCGAGCCCGACCCGTTCCAGCAGGTCCCGTACGCGCGAGACGATCCGCGTCTCGTCGAGCACCCCGGCGGCCCGCAGCGGATCGGCGACGGACTCGCCGATGGAGCGGCGCGGGTTGAGCGAGGAGACCGGGTCCTGGAAGATCATCTGCAATTCACGCCGGTGCGGCCGCAGTTCCTTCTCGGAGAGGGTGCCGATCTCCGCCCCCTGGTAGCGCAGCCGCCCGGCGCTCGGATCCAGCAGCCGTACGAGCATGCGCCCGAGGGTGGTCTTGCCGCTGCCGCTCTCCCCGACGATGCCGAGGGTCTCGCCGGGGCGGACGGTGAGCGAGACGCCGTCCACGGCGGTGACGGTCTCCCGGCCGCGCCGGAACTCGCGCCGCAGGTCCACGGCTTCCAGGAGCACGCCGGCCGCGCCGTCCGGGGCGTTCACGCTCCGCGCCCCGCGCACCACCGGCGCCATCGGCGTGTCCACCCGGGGGACCGCCGCCAGCAGCGTCCGCGTGTACGTCTCCTTCGGCGTGCCGAGCACGTCCCCCACCGGGCCGCGCTCCACCTCCCGGCCGTTCCGCATGACCAGGATCTCGTCCACGCTCTCCGCCGCCACGCCCACGTCGTGGGTGACCAGCAGCAGCCCCATGCCCGTCTCGCGGCGCAGGTCGTGCAGGAGATCGAGGATCTGCGCCTGGACCGTGACGTCCAGCGCCGTGGTGGGTTCGTCGGCGATCAGCAGGCGCGGTTCGCAGGCGAGAGCCATCGCGATGAGCGCGCGCTGGCGCATGCCGCCGCTGAACTCGTGCGGCCTGGCCTTCGCCCGCCGTGCCGCGTCCGGGATGCCGACCCGGTCGAGGACCTCGACAGCGCGGACGCGCGCCGCGCGCCGGGTCGCGTCGGTGTGGACCCGGTACACCTCGGCGATCTGGTCACCGACCGCGTAGTAGGGGTCCAGGGCCGACAGCGGGTCCTGGAAGACCATCGCGGCCACGCCGCCGCGCAGCGCGCGCAGGTCGCGCTCGGAGGCCGTGGCGACGTCCGTACCGCCCACCCGTACCGTGCCGCCGACCTCCGCACCGGTCCCCCGGTGCAGGCCGAGCAGCGCGCCGGCGACGGTGCTCTTGCCGCTGCCCGACTCGCCGACCAGGCCGATCGCGCGGCCGGCCGCGAGGGTGAAGGACAGGCCGTCCACGGCCCGTACGGTCTCCTCACCCGCCGAGAAGTCGACGGTGAGGTCCTGCACCTGAACCAGTTGCTCCGTCACCGGAGAGCCACCCTTCGGTCGGCCGCGGCGTACAGCAGGTCCGCGATCACGTTCGCCACGACGACGGCCGCGCCGGTCACCAGCACCACGCCCACCACGACAGGAAGATCGATGTGCCGCACCCCGTCGATCAGGGTCTTGCCGATGCCGGGAATGCCGAAGAGGGATTCCGTGAGCACGGCGCCGCCCATCACGGTGCCGAGGTCCAGCGCGTTGAGTGCGATGACCGGCGGCAGGGCGCCACGCAGCGCGTGCCGCCCGACGATCGCCCGCTCCCCGACCCCGTACGCGCGAAACGTCCGGATGTGGTCCTCGGCCAACGTCTCCAGCGTGGAGCTGCGGGTCAGCCGCGCGTACTTGGCGCTTTCGAAGAGGCCGAGCGTCAGCCAGGGCAGCAGCATGTTCCACGCCCACTGCTCGGGATTGTCGGTCAGCGGTACGTACGTCGGGAACGGCAGCCACCGCAGGTAGGCGCAGACCGCCATCATCAGCAGCAGACCGAGGATGAAGACGGGCATGCCCGTCGCCGCGAGGGTGAACAGGGTCAGCGCCCGCTCGGTGACGCCGCCGCGCCGCAGCGCGGACAGCAGCCCGGTGCCCACGCCGATGACCAGCCAGAACACCATCGCGCCGATCGCCAGGGAGGCGGTCGCCGGCAGCCGCTCCAGGATCAGCTGGGTGACCTGCTGATCGGTCTGGTACGAGAAGCCGAGGCAGGGCGCGTCGCAGTGCAGGATCGCCGTACCGGTGGAGTAGTCGCGCCCGGCGAAGATCCCCTGGAGGAAGTGCCCGTACTGCACGTACACCGGGTCGCCCAGACCGAGCTGCTCGCGCACCTGCGAGACCTGGAACGTCGAGCAGCGCTCGCCGCAGGCGAGCCGCGCCGCGTCGCCGGGCACGACGTAGAAGAGCGCGTAGACCACGACGGAGAGCACCAGCAGGACGAGCAGCGCGCCGCCGAGCCGTTTGAGCAGGTAGCGCGTCATGAGGCCGTTTCCTTGAGCGTCTTACGGTCCTGCCGGGCGGCACGGGGCTTCCGCCTCCCGATCCGCAGCCGGCTGGCCGCGCGCGGATCGAGGGCCGAGCGCACCGCGTCCCCCAGCACCGTGAAGGCGAGCACCGTCACGAACAGCAGCCCGGCGGGCAGCAGCACATACATGGGGTCGGCCCGGAACCAGGTCTGCGCGTTCGACAGCATCTGTCCCCAGGACGGTGTGGGTGGCTTGACCCCGACTCCGAGGAAGGACATCGACGCCTCGAACACGATGTTCGAGGGCAGCAGGATCGCCGCGTACGTGATGACCGGCGCGGCGAGCGACGGGACCAGCTCGCGCCGCGCCACGCGCCAGCGTCCGGAGCCGCCGAGCCGGGCCGCGGCCACGAAGTCGAGTTCTTTCAGGGACAGCGTCTGCGCGCGGACGATCCGTGACGTGCCGGCCCAGCCGATCAGTCCGATGACCAGGATCAGCAGCAGCGGGCGGGGGAAGTCGGCGGGCACGATGGCGGTCAGGGCGATGGCGAGCACGAGCATCGGCAGCGCGACCATCACATCGGTGAACCGGCTGATCAGATTGTCGAGCAGCCGGTTGCCGAGTCCGGCGGCGAGCCCCACCGCGACGCCGATGGCCACCTGTACGGCGGTCGCGCCGACAGCGACGAGCAGCGAGACACGGGCCCCGTACAGCAGTCGTACGAAGAGGTCCCGGCCGGTGCCCGGTTCGACACCGAGCCAGTGGTCGCCGCTCATCCCGCCGAAGGACCCCAGCGGGACGCCGCCGCGCGCCGAGTCCACCAGCGCGTCGTGGTAGGAGTCGGCGTTCTGGCCCTCGATCGCGGCGAGCAGCGGCGCGGCCAGGGCGAGGGCGACCAGCAGGCCGAGGACGACCGCCGCGGCGACGGCCGCGGGGCGTCCCCGCAGCCGTCGCCAGGCCTGGCGGACGCCCGAGGCGGCGGGCGTCGCCGCCACCGCCTCGGGCGCCAACAGGTCAGGAGCGGTACTCACTTGACCGAGACCTGCGAGATGTCGAGAACGCCGGTCCAGTCACTGATGACGACGTTCTTGACGTCCTTGCCGACCAGCCGCTTGTAGACGGGGTGGAAGAGCGGCACGTCCAGCGCCTGCTCACCGATCTTCTTGTCGAGCGCGCCCCACCGCACGGCGGCGGCCTTCGGGTCGGTCAGCTTGTTGATCTCGTCGATCTCCTTGTTGACCGCCGGGTCGTCGAGCTGCGCGTGGTTGAAGTTGGCGCCGTCCTTGACGATCTGCCGGCCGTCGAAGATCGGCGCGAGGAACGGACCGCCGGACGGCCAGTCGGCGCCCCAGCGGGAGATGAAGAAGCCGGCGCCGCCCTTGACGTTCCAGCGCGCCTCGTTGAACGCGTTGGGCTCCAGGCCGACCAGCTTGACCGTGATCCCGGCCTTCTTCAGCGCCTCCTGGACGGCGGTCGCGGTCTCGGCGCCGGTCTCGCGGTTCTGGGCGGTGGAGTGGGTGAGGGAGATCGTCAGCCCGTTCGGGTAGCCGGCCTCCTTCAGCAGCTCCTTGGCCTTGGCCGGGTCGCCTGTCTTACCCGCCGGGAAGTGGTCGTACGGCGTGTAGCCGAAGGCCGCCTGGTTCGGCAGGAAGGTGGTGGCGGGCTCGGCGAGCGCGGAGCCGCCGGCCGCGTTGATGACGCTGGTGCGGTTGATGGCGTAGGAGATCGCCTCGCGCACCTTCGGGTTGTCGAACGGCTTCACCTTCGGGTTGAAGGCGAGGTAGTTCGTGTAACCGAAGTGGCCGGTGCCGACACGGTCGGCGAGCGCCTTGTCCCCGCCGACCTGCGCGAGTTCGGCCGGACCGAGATTGGTGTCGGTGGTGATGGCGGCGGCGTCCGCGCCGGAGCTGGTGGCGAGGCGCTGGTTGATGACGGCCGGGTCGAGACCCGACTTCACCTCGATCTTGTCGGGGTAGGCGTGCCGCTGGTCGTCGGTCTTCTCGGACCAGTTCGGGTTGCGCTCCAGGACGAGGTGCTCGCCGTCACCCTCGTTCTTGACGACCTTGTACGGCCCCGAGGAGACCGGGTGCTCCTCGTACTTGGCGCCGGTGTCCTTGGCCTTCGGGACGGGCGCGAACTGGGTCGCGGTCGCCAGGAAGGGGAAGTCGCCCTCGGGCTTGTTGAGCTTGAAGACGATGGTCTTCGCGTCGGGGGTCACGATCGAGTCGAGCCCCTTCTTGTCCTTGTACGGGCCCTGGTACCCGGCGCCGCCGACCAGCCAGTCACGCAGGTAGGGGGCGCCGCCGGAGAGCTCGGCGGCGAACGAGCGCTCGATGCCGTACTTGATGTCGGCGGTGGTGATCGGGGTGCCGTCCTCGAACTTCAGCCCGTCCTTGAGGGTGTACGTCCACTCCGTGGCGTCCGCGTTGGGCCGGCCGGTGTCGGTGGCCAGGTCGGGGACGACCTTGTTGCCGGCCGCGCCGTTCTCGCGGTTGCGGGTGGTCAGCGTACGGAAGACCAGCGAAGGAACGTTTCCGCCGCCGGAGGTGTACAGCCGGGCCGGGTCGAAGTCGGTCTGCGGGTCGCTGTTCAGGACCGAGAGGGTGCCGCCCTTCTGGGGCGTGCCCGTGCCGGCGGCGCCCGCCTTGGCGTCGGTCCCCTGAGGGCCCGCGCAGGCGGCGGCGACCACGGCGACGGCCACGGTGAGGGCGGTCACGGCCACGCGGCGGGTGATGACGGACGGTTGACGCATCGGAAGAGGCCTCTCGGTGTGCTGCACAGACAAGGTGCAAGCGAAGTGGGGATGAACCGGGAAAAATGTGAGCGAAATACCCGGACCCGCACAGGCGGCGGCAGCAAAGGAGACAAGGAAGGACCGACATGCCGCGCGCCTGGGTACGGACGGGGTACGCCCAGGGCGCGGAGGGTCACGGAGAAGGACGGCCGGCGCGCGCTCGGGCAGGCGTCAGCAACAGAGGATGTCAGCCACGCACAGCGCGGTCACGCCGATGAGCGCGAGCTCAATGGCGGCATGACCGGAGGCGGCGGCGTGACGGGGGGGCATGCCGAGAAATATGAACGACCGCTCCTCCGGATGTCAACGAGGTCCGGCCATTTTTGAGACGCCCGTCTCAACCCTTGGGATAGACCCAGGGATTGGGCCGGCATTCGATGCCGTCGATGTCCAGTGATTTGGTCTGTTGCTGCATCACCGGGGCCAGCGCGCCGGGCGTGCGGCAACTCACATGGTTGTGTCCGAGACGGTGCCCGACCTCGTGGTTGATCAGCATCTGGCGGTAGCTGAGCATCGCCTTCGAGCCGAAGGTGACCGACCCCTGGGCCCAGCGGTACGCGTTGATCATCACGCGGTCGGTCGAAGCGGAGTCGCACGACACGTTGTCGACGGTCGTGTCCAGACCGGACTTCTCGCACCAGACCCCGGTGGTCCCCGGGCTGGCCAGGGTGACCACGAAGTCCGGCTCCCCGTCGGAGATCCGCTCGAAGGTCATGTCGCCGTCGTGCGCCCAGCTCCGGTCGTCGTTCAGGGTCTTCTGGACGGCGTCCGCGAAGAGCGCGCCGTCCAGGCTCAGACCGCTCTCGATATCCACCCGGTAGCGGAACTTCTCCCCCCGGCCGGGCGCTTTCTGGAAGCCGGGCACGGCGGTGAAGTCGCCCGACGCCTCCAGGTCGGGGTCGAGCGGGAACTGCCGGGTCATCATCTGCTCGTAGGTGGGGATCGCCGGCGCGGGGGCCCGGTACGGCGTCGCTCTGCCCTCGGAACGGGAGGCGATGTCGTCCTCGGCGCCGCGGTCGGCGGCGTCGGCCGCCCGCGCGCCGGCCGCCCCGGAGCCGCCGTCGGTGACCTGTCCGGCCACGATGACCGCGAGGACGGTGGTGACCGCCGCCGCCGCGATCCCGGTGAGAGCACGCCCCTTACCGTTCTTGGCCGGCTGCCGCTCCGCGTCCGGCGTGCCGTCAGGACCGCCACCGGACCCGCCTCCGCCGCCGGACCCGTCACCGCCGGTCCCGCCGCCGTCCCCGTCATCGCCGCCCCGGTCATCGAGGGAGGGTTCGCGGACGGCTTCGTCGGCGGATTCGCGAACGCCGGGGTACCGGGCGAAGGCCGCCTCCCGCGCGATGGCCCGGGAGGGCGGTGCGTCGAACGTCTCGAAGGCGGCGAGGAACTCACGCCGAGGCCCGGGAAGCCCCGAAGAACCGGCCGGCGACTCACCGGACCCGGGCGAGCCGGCCCGCGGCTTCCGGGCCTCCGACATCACGGCCCGCGACTCCTGGGCCTCCGGCCCGCCGGGCCGCGCCTTCCCGGCCTGCGGCTTACCCGCTCGCGCCTTCCCGGCCTGCGGCGTCGTGGGTTCCGGTGACCGCCGGGTGCCCTGCCTGTCCTGCGCGCCCTGCCCGTCCCGCGCGCCCTCGACGGCCGGGGCGCTCCGCACGTCGCCGGAACGCCGCGCCGCTCCCCAACCGCCCCCGGACTCCCGCTGCTCGGGGTGCCCGCCGCGCACCCGGGGCACGCCGTGCGCGGGGGTGCCGTGCTGCGCATCCCCGTACTGCTCGGGCCCCGGGCCGGGATCGGTACCCGTACCGGACCGCCTGCGCCGCCCGCTGCCAGGACCCGCCGGTTCCGGATCGGGCCCGTCGGCCGCGCGACCGACGGTGCTCGCCGAGCCCGTGGGTGCGGGGTCCTTGCGGCTGTGTCGTCCCACGCCCCGGATCAGCTCCTGTTGTCGTACGCGTCGATGAGGTCCCGGCACGCCTGAGCGACCTGCCGCGGGTACTCCATCATGGCAACATGCCCGGCGTCGGGGAGCGTCAGAAGCCGTGAGTCGCGGAAAGCCGCCGATGCTCTGCGGGCCATCCGGTACGAGACCAGCTGGTCACGGCCACCGTAGACAAGCAGGGTCGGCGCGAGCACCCGCTCGGCCTGCCGCCACAGTCCGTGTTGACCGCCCAGCGTGTACGCGTTGACGATACCGCGCGCCGAGCCGACCATCGCGTCCCAGAAATACGGCAGTTGGAGCCGCCGCTCCATCTCCTCCACGGCGTGGCGCACATCCTCGTCGGCGACCGACGAGGGGTCTCCGTAACAGAGCGCCATCATCCCGCGCGTGCGCTGTTCCGCCGTCCAGTCCCGGGACAGCCGGCCGAACAGCGCGGCCACACCGGGCAGCGCCAGCAGCGCCGTGGGCACCGCGCTGCGCTGCACCCGGATCTCCGGAAGCGCCGGCGAGACCAGCGTCAGGGTGCGCACCAGATCGGGCCGTACGGCCGCGACCCGGGTGGCGACGGCGCCGCCGAGGGAATTGCCGAAGAGATGCACGGGGCCCCGCCCGCCCGCGTCCAGCAGCCTGATCACCGCACGGGCGTGGCCGGTGACCGAGTAGTCGCCGTCGTCGGGCGGCGGCGAGTCCCCGAAGCCGGGGAGGTCGACGGCCGCACCGTCGACCAGGTCCGCCAGCGACGGCATCAGTGCCGACCAGTTCTGCGAGGAGCCGCCGAGCCCGTGCACATACAGCGCGGGCGGCGCTCCGGTGCGGGTCGCGGGGCGCGACCGTACGGTCAGAGTGAGGCCGGGCAGCGCCACGGGGTGGAGTTCCTCCCCCTCCGCGACCCGGACGGGACTCACTCGCGGGACCGCGGCGGAGAGGGTTTCCGGCAGCTCGGTCGAAGACATGCGGGCAATGTTACGAGACGATCACGCGTGGATTTGTGTGTTCGCCGTCACAGGCCGTATGGCGCCGCGCATCCGGGGCTCCTACGCTCGTAGATGAGGGGCCGCTCGCCCCGGGCCCCACCTTCCCCCGCGAAGAGAAAGGGCACTGCATGACGGTAGACCCGACCGATCCGGACACCTTCGAAGCGGACGGCGAGATCTCCGGAAGCACGTCACCGGAGGACGCCGAGCGGGACGACGAGCCCCGCGAGGCCGCCGCCGCCGCGCAGTACGCGGAGGTGCGACGGCGCGGTGACCAGCCGCTGACCCATATCGATACGGATACGGCGAGCGAGGGTGACGCGGTCGAGCAGGCACGGTCGGTCGACCTGGACGAGTACGACGAATACGACGAGTAACGAGTGACCGGTGACGAGTGACGAGCAGGGGCAAGCGCGACGATTCACGAAAGCACGACAAGCAGCACGGCCACGGCACAGACGACGCGGGCCACCGCTGAGCAGGCGGTTCGTGGCCGCGATAGCGCACTGTCCCGCGAGGTCCCGGGCCACCACGGGCGTCCCGGTCCGTGAAATTCTCCGCCCGCGCCACGCACAGCCGGGTTACCCAAAAGTACGATGGCCAGGCGGCGCACCGCGCGCACGGAACGATTTTTGGGAGGCGGCGTGACAGCCATAGAGCAGACCGAGGCAGCACGCCCGCGAGGCACGCGGCTCCCCCGCCGCGCCCGACGCAACCAGCTGCTGGGCGCGGCACAGGAAGTATTCGTCGCGCAGGGCTACCACTCCGCCGCGATGGACGACATCGCCGAGCGGGCCGGCGTCAGCAAGCCCGTTCTCTACCAGCACTTCCCCGGAAAGCTGGAGCTGTATCTGGCCCTGCTGGACCAGCACTGCGAGGCGCTGCTGCTGGCGGTCCGCACGGCCCTCGCGTCGACGTCGGACAACAAGCTCCGCGTCGAGGCGACCATGGACGCCTACTTCGCCTATGTCGAGGACGAAGGCGGCGCGTTCCGCCTGGTCTTCGAGTCGGACCTGACCAACGAGCCGGCGGTACGCGAGCGCGTCGACCGGGTCGCACTCCAGTGCGCGGAGGCGATCTCCGACGTGATCGCCGAGGACACCGGGCTGTCCAAGGAGGAGTCCATGCTGCTGGCCGTGGGCCTCGGCGGCGTCTCCCAGGTGGTGGCCCGCTACTGGCTCTCCAGCGAGTCCGCCATCCCCCGCGACCAGGCGGTCCAGCTGCTCACCTCGCTGGCCTGGCGGGGCATCGCGGGCTTCCCGCTGCACGGCAGCGAGCAGCACTAGGGACTGTTGCGAAAGTCCCGCCTGGCTCGCGACGCCTGGCACGCACACTCGCCGCGTTGTCGGAGTCGTCCGAGTACGTCCAGTACGAGGACGATCCTCCGCCTTGCGATGGCACGCACCAGACGCCGTGAGCCCCGCCCTTCGGGCGGACGGCGCTACTTTCGCGACACCCCCTAGACCCTGTCCGGCGACACGCTCAGGGCGACCGAACGGCGTGCTGTTCGCTGCGGGCGTGCACCGCGACGTCTTTCGCCTGGTCTCTCCGGGCTAATGTGTGCTGCGTACAGCGCGGCTGACCGCGCAACGCACTGACCGTTCGGAGGGACGTAGCCGTGGAGGTCAAGATCGGCGTGCAGAACGCGCCGCGGGAGATCGTTCTGGAGAGCGGGCTGTCCGCCGAGGAGGTCGAGCGCGCCGTGGCCGACGCGCTGGCCGGCAAGGCGCAGCTGCTCAGCCTTACGGACGAAAAGGGGCGCAAGGTCCTCGTACCGGCCGACCGGGTCGCGTACGTGGAGATCGGTGAGCCGACGACGCGGCGGGTCGGATTCGGCGCGCTGTAGTCACTGTCCGACGGATATCCGGAATGGCCCGGCGGGATTCCCGCCGGGCCATTGCGCTGGGTGCCGGGCCATCGCGCCGGGTAGGGGCGGAACGCCTCCGCCGAAGACCTGACGAAGATCGGACAAGGGTTGCGTTCCTCGCGCCACGGGTAGTGACGGGCTAGGCGCGGACAGCGCCCGAAGCGGCCGCCCCCCGATGTCGTGAGGTGATCAGTAGTGGTCTGGGAAGCTATCGGATCGGTCCTGCTCGGACTCGGTCTCTCATGGGCCGCGGCCCACCGGCTGTCACACCGGCTTCCCGCCCGCCGGAGGGTGTACGTCGCGGGCCCGCTCGGCGCCCTCTTCGGCGCCTATCTGACGCATATGGCACTCGGCCCCGGCCATCACTCCCTGACGACGCTCATCGGCGCCGTCACGGTGGGGGCGGTGCTGCTCTCGCTGCTGCTCCGCCCCACCGGCCGCCGGCTGCACCGGCCCGTCCCCTCCTGAGCGCCCCGTCCCCTCCTGAGCGCCCCGTCCCGCCCTGAGCCCCCGTCCCGCCCTGATCCCAGGGCGGGACGCGCGCTCCCGGGACGGGTTACGCGGCCAGACCGAGCGCGGCCATCCGCTTGGTGTGCGCCTCGGTGATCCGGGAGAACATCCGGCCGACCTCCGCGAGATCGAATCCGTCCGCCACCCCGCCCACCAGCATCGTGGAGAGCGCGTCCCGGTCGGCCACCACGCGCTGCGCCTGCGAGAGCGCCTCGCCCATCAGCCGCCGCGCCCAGAGCGCGAGGCGCCCGCCGACACGCGGCTCCGCCTCGATCGCGGCGCGGACCTTCTCCACGGCGAAGTTGCCGTGCCCCGTGTCGTCCAGCACGGCCAGCACCAGGGCCCGGGTGTCGGTGTCCAGCCGGGCGGCCACCTCGCGGTAGAAGTCGCTGGCGATCGAGTCGCCGACGTACGCCTTGACCAGGCCTTCCAGCCAGTCCGACGGCGCGGTCTGGCGGTGGAAGTCGTCCAGCGCCTTCGCGAACGGCTCCATCGCGCCGGTCGGCTCGGCGTCGATCGCCCGCAGCCGGTCGTTCAGCTGGTCGAAGTGGTGGAACTCCGCGGCGGCCATTTTCGCCAGCGCGGCCTTGTCGGCCAGGGTCGGCGCGAGCTTCGCGTCCTCGGCGAGCCGTTCGAAGGCCGCCAGCTCGCCGTAGGCGAGGGCCCCCAGCAGGTCCACGACCGCGGCGCGGTACTGCGGCTCGGCGGAGGCCGTGGCCCAGTCCTGGGCTGCGATCCCAGTGGGTCCCTCGGCTGCGGGTGCGGACGTGGTGGCGTTGTCGGGCGTCTCCATGCTGCGCAGAATAGCCCGCTCGGCACCCGGGGTAAGGGCCGGTCAGGCATACCCGCGACACCATCTCGGCGAATTCGCCCAACACATATGCGCGATTCCGGGGTATGGTGGTAATGCGCCTGCCGAGTATCCGGCGGCGCATCGCGGTATGTGGACATGCTGATCTGCGTGTGGCAGTGCTTGTCGGCGCTTGGCAGCGTGTGGCAGCGCTTGTCGATGATCAGCGTTTGCCGTGTTCCAGCATTTCGTTCGACAGTTCTACAGTTTGGCAGTTTGACCGGGGGCGCTCCCCTCGGACAGGCCCCATGAGGATGCCCGGTCGGTGGCCCGATCGGCTCCGACCCGACCGCCCTCCGCGCGGATCGTACGCACAGGTGCGTACGGCTTGCAGATGAGGGGCCCCCTCAGCGGCATGAGCGCTCGAGCGACGGCAGTGGTCCCGCGCCATCCGGCCCATCCACGGCCGGCGAGTACCCCGGCGCGGTACGACCCCCAGCGTTCGCCTCACGCCGCGTCTCACAGAAGAGGCAGCACCCTGACTACGACTTTCCGAGACCTCGGAATCCTCCCCGAGACGGCCGAAGCACTCGAAGCCGTCGGCATCACGTCCCCCTTCCCGATCCAGGAGATGACCCTCCCTGTCGCGCTTTCCGGCAAGGACGTCATCGGCCAGGCGAAGACCGGCACCGGCAAGACGCTGGGCTTCGGCCTGCCCCTGCTGGAGCGCGTCACCGTCCCCGCGGACGTCGAGGCCGGCCGTGCCGTGCCCGAGCAGCTGACGAACGCCCCGCAGGCGCTCGTCGTCGTCCCCACCCGTGAGCTGTGCACGCAGGTCACCAACGACCTCCAGACCGCCGGCAAGGTGCGCAACGTCCGCGTGCTGGCGATCTACGGCGGCCGGGCATACGAGCCGCAGGTCGAGGCCCTCAAGAAGGGCGTCGACGTGATCGTCGGCACACCGGGCCGGCTGATCGACCTGGCGGGCCAGAAGAAGCTCGACCTGTCGCACGTGCGCTCGCTCGTGCTGGACGAGGCCGACGAGATGCTCGACCTCGGCTTCCTGCCCGACGTCGAGAAGATCATCCAGCTGCTGCCGCCCAAGCGTCAGACGATGCTGTTCTCCGCCACCATGCCGGGCGCGGTCATCGGCCTCGCCCGCCGCTACATGTCGCAGCCCACGCACATCAGCGCGACGTCGCCGGACGACGCGGGCGCGACCGTGGCCAACACCACACAGCGCGTCTACCGCGCCCACTCCATGGACAAGCCGGAGATGGTCTCGCGCATCCTCCAGGCCGAGGGCCGCGGGCTGGCGATGATCTTCTGCCGTACGAAGCGCACGGCCGCCGACATCGCCGACCAGCTCGCCCAGCGCGGCTTCGCCTCCGGCGCGGTCCACGGCGACCTGGGCCAGGGCGCCCGCGAGCAGGCGCTGCGCGCCTTCCGCAACGGCAAGGTGGACGTGCTGGTCTGCACGGACGTCGCCGCCCGCGGCATCGACGTCGAGGGCGTCACCCACGTCATCAACTACCAGTCGCCGGAGGAGGAGAAGACCTACCTCCACCGCATCGGCCGCACGGGCCGCGCGGGCGCGTCCGGTACGGCGGTCACGCTGGTCGACTGGGACGACATCCCGCGCTGGCAGCTGATCAACAAGGCGCTGGACCTCGGTTTCCCGGACCCGCCGGAGACGTACTCCACCTCCCCGCACCTGTTCGAGGAACTGAACATCCCCGCCGGGACCAAGGGCATCCTGCCGCGCGCCGACCGGACGCGTGCCGGACTCTCCGCCGAGCAGGTCGAGGACCTCGGCGAGACCGGCGGTCGCGGCCGCAAGTCCGCCGCCACCAGCACGCCGGTACGGGAGGAGCGCCCGGCCCGCACCCGCCCGCCGCGCCAGCGCCGCCGCACCCGCGGCGGCAGCGAGCTGGACGCCACGGACACGGGGACCACGGCGGTCCAGCCGGCCGAGGCCGAGGCCGTCGAGAGCTCCGAGCCGTCGGCGGAGCCGCGCACCCCGCGCCGTCGCCGGCGTACCCGCGCCACGGTCGGCGCGGTCGCCGAGGCGGGGGCGGCGGTCCTGGAGACCCCGGCCACCGACGTCGTGACGGCCGAGCCGGTGACGGTGGAGCCGGTTGCCCCGGACGCGGAGGCCGCGGCCAAGCCGCGCCGCCGCCGCACCCGGGCCGTGAAGCCCGTGGCCGACGCGGTCGAGGCCGAGGCGCCGGTCGAGCCGGTCGTGGCCGAAGAGGCCCCGGTCGCCGAGACCAAGCCGCGCCGCCGCACCCGGGTCGCCAAGCCCGCCGTCGAGAAGGCCGAAGCGGCCGTGACGGCCGAGGCGCCGGTCGAGGCCCCCGTGGCGGAGACCAAGCCCCGTCGCCGTACCCGCGTGGCCAAGCCCGTCGCCGAGGCGGCGGAGGCGGGCGCGCAGGCCCCGGAGGCGGAGTCGGTTCCCACGCCGCGCCGCCGCCGGACCCGTACGACCACGGCCCAGCCCGAGAGCTGACGCACCACCCGATGGCCCGGCACCCCGCAGGGGGCGGCCGGGCCATCGGCATACCCGGGACGGCTCCACCGGGCACCGCCCCCAGCAGACCCCGGCGGCCCGACGCGCGGATGGTGCGCGCCACCCGCGTCCGAACCGCCCTTCGAGCGCCCCGGCGCCGACAGGACGTCAGCCGGGCCCCACCCGCCCCGGCCCCGCCAGACCGGCCCCGGCGATCGCGTGCCGACCGCGCGCCGGCCGCCGCGGCGGCGCGGGCCGCGGCGGCCGGGCGCGGTCTGTGCCGTACGGCGGGCAGGAGCCAGGGCGTGTTCCATGCCCTAGCCTCATCGCATGAGCCGGCCGCCCACGTTCACCCCGCCCCCCTGCGCGCGAGCCCGCGCCCTGTCCACCCGTCGCGGGAACTTCGCCGTGCTCGACGCACGGCCGGCCGGGACACCACGCGGCACCGTGCTCCTGCTGCCCGGGTACACCGGCAGCAAGGAGGACTTCATCGCGCTCCTGGAGCCGATCACCGAGGCCGGTTACCGCGCCGTCGCCGTGGACGGCCGCGGCCAGTACGAGACCGACGGGCCGGACACCCAGGAGGCCTACGAACAGGCCGAGTTGGCCGCCGACGTCCTGGCGCAGGCGGAGGCGGCCGGTGTTCCCGTGCACCTGCTCGGGCACTCGCTCGGCGGTCAGATCGCGCGCGCCGCCGTGCTGCTCGACCCGTCCCCGTTCCTCTCACTGACGCTGATGTCCTCGGGGCCCGCACAGGTCAGCCCGGGCCAGCAGGAGCGCGTGAAAGTGCTCGGCGAAGCACTGGCGAGCATGACGATGGAGCAGGTCTGGCAGGCCATACGGGCGATGGGGCCCGTCGAGGAGACGCCCACGGACGGCGAGGACCTGCGCCGGCGCTGGCTGCGGACCCGCCCGGCCCAGCTGATCGTCACCGGCCGCCAGTTGGCCGTGGAACCGGACCGGGTGGACGAACTGACCGCCGTACGGCCGCTGCCCAAGCACGTGGTGTCCGGCGAGCGGGACGACGTCTGGCCGGTGCCGCTCCTCGACGTGATGGCGAAGCGGCTCGACGCCCGCAGGACGGTCATCGAGGGCGCCGAGCACTCGCCCAACACGGACCAGCCGCTGCGGACCGCGGCGGCGCTGACGGACTTCTGGGACGGCGCCCACCGGTGACGGCGCCGAGTACGGGGCGCGTCCCCGTACTCAGTACTGGGACTGAAGGTGCTGCCAGAAGCCGTCCCGCAGGGACCGCCGCAGCATCGCGTGACCCCGCAGGGACCGCTGGAGCAGTCTCTCCGCCTCGATCAGCAGATCCTGGTCCACCGGGCCCGGCAGGTACGGATGGCCCGGCAGCAGCTCACCCATGGCTTCCCGGCCCCGTTCCGCCAGCCAGGTCGCGGCGATCTGCGCGCCGATGAAGCGCACCTGGTCGCGGGAGGGCGGGGGCTCGCCCTCGTGCTCGTACGTCGTGACCGGGCGCCGCGTCACGTACGGCTTGCAGAATTCCAGGTCGAAGGTGCGCTGGCTGTCGACCTCCCACAGCAGCGGCTCGGCCTGGTTGCGCCCCTCGCCCGCCTCGATACCCCAGAGGTGCACCCGGGCGCCGTACCCCTGCGCGGCCTCGACGGCGGACACCAGGTCCTCGTCGCCGCCGACCAGCGCCGCGTCGCTGATGGCACGGTGCCGGGCGAGCGATTCGAGATCCGTGCGGATCAGCGAGTCGACGCCCTTCTGCTGGTTGTTGGCGTTGAGATTGCCGAGCCTGACCTTGACGTCGGGCAGCTCGGCGATCGACTGCTGCTCGGTCGTGTGGATCCGGCGCCGGGCGCCGTCGTACCAGTAGACGCGGAGCAGTCTGCTGTCCGCGAAGATGATCCGGGCCTTGTCGATGAACGCCTCGATGAGCCCTTCGGCGTCGAGGTCGAAGGAACGCCGGTCCTCGGTGCCCGCTACAAGCAACCCGGCCGCAGCATAGACGTAACCCGCGTCGACGAAAATGGCATGCGTGGACGGGGTCTTGGCGACCTCGGCGAGCATGCGCTGGAGCAGCGCGTTGGTCCGCTCCAGCCGGGCGCCGATGTCGGTGGTCTCTGGGTTGTTCTCTGCCTCGTTCATACGCCGTTCATTCTCTGTGGACGACACCGTACTCGCCAGTAGTTAGCCATCCAAAAAATTTCCTTAGCGTAGGGAATGTTTGCAGAGGGCAATCCGTTGCACAGACTAGTAACAACGGACGGCCCGCCCGTCACCCACAGTTCTCCAGCTGGAGGATCAGACGAAGGGAGAAGCCTGTGCGCTTCGAAGTCATGTGTCTTGACGATGTCGACGGTTCCGCCGTCGACACCACCGTCGTGGACGCCGCCTCCGTCAACCGGATCGTGCAGCAGGCCGCAGCGATGGGCCAGCGCATCTACATCCGGCCGGCCGAATCCTCGGCCTCGTAACCGGCCGGATTCCGGCCTCGTCACTCTTGCACGCCCCGAAGCACCCGTACGACGAAGCGCCCCCTCACGGGATCACCCGTAAGGGGGCGCTGCTGTGTCCGGCCCCTGGATGCCAGGCCACCCGAGGGCCGGGCCCGGAGGCCGGGTCGCCCGAGGGCCGGGCCCGGAGGCCGGGTCGCCCGAGGGCCGGGCCCGGAGGCCGGGTCGCCCGAGGGCCGGGCCCGGAGGCCGGGTCGCCCGAAGCCCACGTCCCTTGCGGGTCAGGCCCCCTGGATGACCTGGATGACGCCGTTGATGATCTGCTGCACGGCGATCGCCGACAGCATCATCCCGGCCAGCCGGGTCACCAGCACCACCCCGCCGTCCTTGATCAGCCGGATGATCACCAGCGAGTAGCGCATCGTGATCCAGAGCACGAGGTGCATCGCGACGATGGCCCCCCAGACCGAGATCTGGGCGGTCGCGCCGTCGGCGTTCTGCACGGCGAGGATGACGGACACGATCGCGCCGGGCCCCGCGAGCAGCGGCATGCCGAGCGGTACGAGCGCCACGTTGACGTCCTTGGTCTGCTTGGGCTCATCGGTCTTGCCGGTCAGCAGATCGAGCGCGATGAGCAGCAGGAGGAGACCACCGGCGATCATCAGCGCCGGTATGGAGACATGGAGATAATCCAGGATCTGCTGGCCGAGGATGCCGAAGACGGTGATCACACCGAAGGCCACGGCGGTCGCCTGCCAGGCCATGGCGCGCTGGACCTTGGCGGGCCGGCCGGAGGTGAGGGCGAGGAAGATCGGCGTGACCCCCGGGGGGTCCATGATCACGAAAAGCGTGAGAAAGAGGGATCCGAAAACGGCGAAGTCGAACACAGTGATGCCTTGTGGGGAGAGAGCGGAGGCGCGCGGGCGCGCTGAAGGAGTGAGGCGGTGGCGAGGTGACGAGGTGTGGCGGGTCCGGTGGTGAGGTGATGGCGCGGTGCGGCCGTACGGCGTGACTTACGCGCGTCCGCCCGCACCCGGCACCGGGAACGCGCCCGAAGCGCGCCGGGTGATCTCGCCGTAGATCTCCGGGTCGGTGGTGAACGCGCCCAGCGCCACGGACTTCCTGCTGCCGTGGTAGTCACTGGACCCGGTGGTCAGCAGGCCGAGCTCGGCGGCCAGCCCGCGCAGCCGGGCGCGCGTCGGCTCGTCATGGTCCATGTGGTCGGTCTCGATACCGTCGAGGCCGGCGGCGGCGAACCGGGCGAAGGCCGACTCGGGAACGACCGCGCCGCGTTTGACGGCCTGGGGGTGCGCCAGGACGGTGACCCCACCGGCCGCCTTGACCAGGCGGATCGCCTCGAAGACGTCCAGTTCGTAGCGCTCCGCGTAGACGCGTCCGCCGTCCCCCAGCCACTCGGGCGTGAAGGCGTCGGAGACGGTCCGTACGACCCCGAGGTCGACCAGGGCGGTGGCGATGTGCGGGCGGCCGAGGGACGCGTCACCCGCGATACGGGTCACCTGCTCCCAGGTGACGGGGACGCCCAGCTCCTGGAGCTTGCCGACCATCGTCCGCGCGCGCGGCACGCGGTCGTCCCTGACCAGCTCGCGCTCGCGCAGCAGAGCCGGCTCGGCGGGGTCGAAGAGGTACGCGAGCAGGTGCAGCACCACGCCACCGAGCCGGCAGGAGAGCTCGGCGCCCGTGACGAGGGTGAGGTTCCGGTCGAGGTCCGCGAGCGTGGCGATCGCCTCGGCGTGGCCGCGGGTGGAGTCGTGGTCGGTCAGCGCGACGACGTCGAGTCCGGCGGCGGCCGCGTGGCGGACCAGTTCGGCGGGGGTGTCCGTACCGTCCGAGGCCGTGGAGTGGGTGTGCAGATCGATGCGCACGACGCTGACTCCGGGGGCTCGAGGCGGACAGGGGAAGCTCCAGGGTAACGGGAGATTCGAACGCCCTGTTCCGGCCGCGCGAACACCCCGGGAGCCGCACGTGCCCCGCTCAGGAGACCTCCTGAGCGGCGCGTGCCCCGCTCAGGACAGCAGCCGCGGTGACAGCGCCCCGCAGGGCAGCAGCTCCGACCCCGCGTCCTCGTCCCGCAGATCGGTCAGCACCAGCTCCTCGTAGAGCAGCAGCCCCGACTGCTCCGGCCAGACGATCGCCCACAGCCACAGTCCCAGCGCCTCACCGGCGAAGACGGCACGGTCCCGCGGGGCGTCGGCGACGAGCCAGAGCGGGGTCGGCCGTCCGGCGGCGAGCAGTCTGGCCTGCGGAGGTTTGTCCGCGCAGATGTCCGGGCCCGGATCGGGTCCGCCGATCCCCGCGTAGCGGGCCCCCAGCCCGACACCCGGCTCCTCGGCGACCAGCAGCAGTTCGCCGCCGCCGCCGAGCGGGGCCGGTCCCGAGCAGGCCACGGCGGTGGCGCGGCCGCCACCGGGGTCGTCGCCCGCGTACGCCACACCGGTGAACAGCCAGCCTATGGGCAGCGGCCAGGGCATCCAGACCGGGACCTGGGCCCGGTGCACCACGGCGTCGAGCGCCTCGGCGCTGGGCGGTATCACCGGCTGCAGTGGGTACACCGCGCCATGTACGTCGCACTGCCAGGAGTCGGCGAAGAGGCCGGGCGCCCTGACTCGGCCACCGCACTTCGGGCAACTTGGTTCGCCCCTCATACCGCCCCACGGTCCTCCCTGGCCGCCGACACGTCAAGGACGATCACCCGTCCGGACGGAGACCCCGCGCACCGGGGACCGGTCGGCGCCCGGCGCGCCTCAGTCGAGCGGGACGGACCGGCGCAGCGGATCACGCAGATCCGTGCCGTGCGTCAGCCACCGCTCCCGCAGCTCCCGCGCGCCCCTGACCCGCTTCCACGCCGCTTCGTGGGGCGTCATCGGCAGGAGAGGCAGGAACCGTACGGGATCCAGCGGCGCGGCCGGCTCCAGGTCCGCCACCAGTCCGCCGGGCTCCCCGACCAGTACAGAGCTGAACGGCGCCCCCGGCCAGAGCGGCTCCCCGAGATCGAGCGAGCCGTCCGGAGCCACGACCACCCCTTCGACCTGCGGAGACGCCGCCAGCACGGCGAGCGGGCGCAGCACCTGGTCGGTGTCGGCGAGCCCGGCCCGCACCGACAGGATCAGCTCGGCCCGCGGTCCCCTCACCGGATCGGCGAGCAGCGCCGCCGGGTCCGCCATGGGCTGCGCCGACATCCCGAGCGTCGCGTACCGCACGATGCCCCGGCCGCTCCGGGTGTCCGGGAAGCGCAGCACCTCGACACGGTCCGTCCCCAGGAAGGTGACCGCGGCGCGCGCGTCCGGCTCGCCCAGCGCCGTACGGAGCCGGTCCTCCACCAGAGCGAGAATTTCTTCCATGCCGGGAGCATAGATCCCGTCCGAATGGGGGATGGGAAAGGATTGGCCGTCTGTCAGCTGATAGTCTTGGCCGCCGGTCGGGACAGCATGCTGAAGCGTCGCTCTCCGGTCCCGACGACACGTCATCCCCTACGGGGGACCGGCAGGAGGAGGTGGGGCTGCGGTGGATCGAAGTCATCCGGCCAGTACCAGCCGCTCTTCCGCCCGGCCGCTTTCTTCAGTGGTCTGAGGCCCGTCCGCCCAGGCCCGCGGCACATCGCACGACGGAAGAGCACTTCTTTTATCGCTTGTGTTTTCGCCTGTCTGTAGCGAACGCCGTCACCGCGACCCGCGGTGCCGCCCGCTTTGCGGACGTACGCATCACGTCCCCATTCCGGGCTGCGCCACCCCTCGCCGACGGCCTCTCCGTGAGGGAGCCAGTCATGTCGATGATCCGTGATCTGCGCGCAGCGGTCCGTCCGTCCCTGCGCAAGAGCACCACCGCGTACAGCAAGTACGAGACGTACGACGCCACCCGTGACCCGTCCGCGTCGAGCGCGGTCGTCGACTGCGCGGTCTACCTCGACGGCCGCCGGGTCAAGGAGGACCCCTGTGTGACCCCGCACGAGGCGATGCTGCGGGTGCGCGAGGGCGGCGGCTTCGCCTGGATCGGGCTTCACGAGCCGACCGAGGAGGAATTCGCCGGTATCGCGGCCGAGTTCGGGCTGCACCCGCTCGCGGTGGAGGACGCGGTGCACGCGCACCAGCGGCCCAAGCTGGAGCGGTACGACGACACGCTGTTCACCGTCTTCAAGACCATGCACTACGTGGAGCACACCGAACTGACCGCGACCAGCGAGGTCGTCGACACCGGTGAGGTCATGTGCTTCACCGGCCGGGACTTCGTCATCACCGTGCGGCACGGCGGGAAGGGCTCCCTGCGCAACCTGCGCCACCGCCTGGAGGACGACGCCGAGCTGCTCGCCAAAGGGCCTTCCGCCGTGCTGCACTCCATCGCCGACCACGTCGTCGACGGGTACGTCGCGGTGGCGACGGCCGTGCAGGACGACATCGACGAGGTCGAGATCGATGTGTTCTCCGCCCCGGCGAAGGGCAGCCCGCGAGGCTCGGACCCCGGCCGGATCTACCAGCTCAAGCGGGAGGTGCTGGAGTTCAAGCGGGCCGTCTCGCCGCTGCTGCGGCCGATGCAGCTGCTGAGCGAGCGGCCGATGCGGCTGGTCGACCCCGACATCCAGAAGTACTTCCGCGATGTCGCCGACCACCTGGCCCGGGTCCACGAGCAGGTCATCGGCTTCGACGAACTGCTGAACTCGATCCTCCAGGCGAATCTGGCGCAGGCGACGGTCGCGCAGAACGAGGACATGCGCAAGATCACGTCGTGGGCGGCGATCATCGCCGTACCGACGGCCGTCTGCGGGATCTACGGCATGAACTTCGATCACATGCCCGAGCTGCGCTGGAAGTACGGGTATCCGATGGTGCTCGTCGCGATCGGCGCCATCTGCCTGACGATCCATCGCACCCTCAAGCGCAACGGCTGGCTGTAGCGCCCACCGTCCCGCCCCCGGGCCGCCCCGCCCCCGACAGGACGGCCCGGACGGCCGGGCCGGGGCCGGTCATCCGACAGGGCCTAAGCTGCGGGCATGGATGAACTGCTGCTCGGCCAGGCACTCGTCGAGGAGGCCACCAAGAAGTCCGGCCTCATCTGGGTGCGGGGCTCGGAGCCCGCGCGCGCCCTGTGGCACGTCTGGCTCGACGGCGCGGCCCACCTGGTCGGGGACGGCCCCGGGGAGCAGCCGCTGCCGGGGCTCGCGGACGGGTCCGTCGCCGAGGTGACCGTACGCAGCAAGGACAAGGGCGGCCGGCTGGTCGGCTGGACGGCGGCCGTCACGGAGCTCGCCCCGGGTTCGGAGGGCTGGGAGGCGGCCGTGGCCGAGCTCAAGGGCAAGCGGCTCAACGCGCCGGACGCCGAGGTGATGACGGAGCGCTGGGCGCGCGAGTGCCGGGTGCTGCGGCTGGCGCCCCAGGACGTGATCACGGAGCTGCCCCAGGGCTCTCTGGCGGCCGTACCGCTGCCGACCGGGGCGACGACCCGTCAGCCTGTCCCCGCCGCACTGGGACGGCTGCTGCTCCGGCGCAAGAAGCGCTAGTCCCTCCCGGCACCAGGACGACGGGAGGGACACCAGGACACCGGGCGGGTCCTACTGACACCGGTCGGGTCCTACTCGCCGCCGCCCGGCAGCCGGCTGCCGTAGTCGACCGTCTGGCCCTTGGCCGGGGCCTCCAGGGCGAAGTCCTTGCCCCAGTCCGCGAGGGTCAGCGTCCCGGCGCCACCGGCGCGCACCAGTTGCAGCGGGTACGGGTCGCCTTCCAGCGCGACGTCCAGCGTCCCGCCGTCACCCTCGCCGCCGGTGATCTTGATGGTCCGCACGCCGCCGATCTTGTCGCGGTCGCCCTTGGCCACCGTGCCGTGCAGCGTCAGCAGCCCGTCGAGCAGCACCTTCATGTCCGTGAAGCCGCTCATCTGCTGGTATGACGGGTCGTCCCGCGGGATCTTCACGTACTTGTCCTGGAGCTTTCCCGCGACCTCGGCGTCCGACTCGCTGGGCTCGGCACTCTCCTTGCCGTCCTCGCCCGTGTGGCTCCAGAAGCCGGCGTCGGCCTTCAGATAGAGCGCGTCCCCGACCCGCAGCAGCATGAAGGTGCTGTCCTTCGAGCTGACGGACCCCATGCCGCCGGTCTCCTTGAGCCGCATGTTGAGCTTGTACGTCTCCCCCTTGACGACCAGCGCGCCGGAGAGCCGGACCGAGTCCGCGCCGCCGGCCGCCGTCTGCGCCTTCTTCTCGATCTGGGCGGCGGAGAGCTTGCCGACCCCGTTCGTCCCCTCGTCCGGATCCTCGGCGCACCCCGTGAGTACGGCGGCCAGGCCGACACAGAGCGCGACGGGAAACGCGGCCCGGCGGGCACGCTCGAACGACAGGAGAAGGGTCACAGACGCACTGCCTCTCACACGCGGGTCGGGGTGGCAGACCGCAGCGTACCCGGGCCTGACACACGCTTCGACGCGGAGCCTTGACCAGGGATCCGCCAGGGCGTACCGCAGCGGTACGGGCTAGCCTGAACCCGTAATCCCGGTGGATAGAAGGACGAAGCGGCACCAGCGCGGCCAAGCCGCGCAGGTGCGATCACGGACCAGGAGGCGCTCGGTATGGCGGCAGGCGCCCCCCGTGTCTTCGTCTCGCATCTCGCCGGGGTACCGGTCTTCGACCCCAGCGGCGACCAGGTCGGCCGGGTCCGCGACCTGGTCGCGATGCTGCGCGTGGGCCGCCGCCCGCCGCGGCTGCTCGGGCTGGTCGTCGAGGTGCTCGGCCGGCGCCGGATCTTCCTGCCCATGACCCGGATCACCGGTATCGAATCCGGTCAGGTCATCACCACGGGCGTGGTCAACATGCGGCGCTTCGAGCAGCGCCCCACCGAGCGCCTGGTCCTCGGCGAACTGCTCGACCGCCGGGTGCGGCTCGTGGACAGCGACGACGAGGTGACGGTCCTCGACGTCGCCATCCAGCAGCTGCCGGCCCGGCGCGACTGGGAGATCGACAAGGTATTCGTCCGGCGGGACAGGAAGGGCGGCGCGCTGCGCCGGCGCGGCGAGACGCTGACCGTCGAGTGGTCGGCGGTCACCGGCTTCTCGCTGGAGGAGGAGGGGCAGGGCGCGGAGAACCTCGTCGCCACCTTCGAACGGCTGCGCCCCGTCGACCTCGCCAACGTGATGCACAACCTGTCACCCAAACGGCGGGCGGAAGTGGCGGCGGCGCTCGACGACGACCGCCTCGCGGACGTGCTGGAGGAGCTGCCCGAGGACGACCAGGTGGAGATCCTCGGGAAGCTCAAGGAGGAGCGCGCGGCGGACGTCCTGGAGGCGATGGACCCGGACGACGCGGCCGACCTGCTCTCCGAGCTGCCCGAGGCGGACAAGGAGCGGCTGCTGACGCTGATGCGGCCGGACGACGCGGCGGACGTACGGCGGCTGATGTCGTACGAGGAGCGCACCGCGGGCGGTCTGATGACGACCGACCCGATCGTGCTGCGGCCGGACGCGACGGTCGCCGACGCGCTGGCCCGGGTCCGGCAGCAGGACCTCTCCCCGGCGCTCGCCGCGCAGGTCTACGTCTGCCGGCCGCCCGACGAGACGCCCACGGGGAAGTACCTGGGCACGGTCCACTTCCAGCGGCTGCTGCGGGACCCGCCGTTCACCCTGGTCAGCTCGATCGTGGACAGCGACCTGCCGCCGCTCGCCCCGGACACCCCGCTGCCCGCCATCACCAGTCACCTCGCCGCGTACAACATGGTCTCGGCGCCGGTCGTGGACGACAGCGGGTCGCTGCTCGGCGCGGTCACGGTCGACGACGTGCTCGACCACCTGCTGCCGGACGACTGGCGGGAGACGGGCTACCACGGCCTGGAGGAGGCGGCCGGTGGTGCATGAGCGTCCGGAGAAGGACGGCGGCGGCAGGGAGCGTCCGCGGACGATCGTCGGGTCGACGGCGATGACGCGCAATTCCCGGGTCCGGCTCGACCAGCCGCGGCCGCAGCGGCGCAAGCTGCTGCCCGAATACGACCCCGAGGCGTTCGGGCGGCTCTCGGAGCGGGTGGCCCGCTTCCTGGGGACGGGCCGTTTCATCGTCTGGATGACCCTGATCATCATCGTCTGGGTCGTCTGGAACATCGCGGCGCCCAAGGACCTGCGCTTCGACGAGTACCCCTTCATCTTCCTGACGCTGATGCTCTCCCTCCAGGCGTCGTACGCGGCGCCGCTGATCCTGCTGGCGCAGAACCGCCAGGACGACCGGGACCGGGTCACCCAGGAGCAGGAGCGCAAGCAGAACGAGCGCTCGATCGCGGACACCGAGTACCTGACGCGGGAGATCGCGGCGCTGCGGATGGGCCTGGGCGAGGTGGCGACCCGCGACTGGATCCGCTCCGAACTGCAGGACCTGGTGAAGGACCTGGGCGAGCACCGCCTGCTGCCCCCGGCGGAGGTCGAGCCCGGGCGGGAGGATTCCGGCCGCTGACGCCGGCCGCCGACGCCCTCCCCCGGGGAGTGCTCGACGGGCTTTCCCGGGGCCGTGCCCGGCGCCGTACCATCTCGGTATGGCTACCGAGACGTACGGAACCGCCGCCCCCGCTGAAGAAGCGGTGCACGAAGCGCTGGCGACGGTGAACGACCCCGAGATCCACCGGCCGATCACCGATCTGGGCATGGTCAAATCGGTGGACATCGGCGCTGACGGCGCGGTGGCCGTCACGGTCTATCTCACGGTGGCCGGCTGCCCCATGCGGGACACCATCACGCGGAACGTGACGGACGCGGTGACGCGGGTCGCGGGTGTCACCCGGGTCGAGGTCACGCTGGACGTGATGGGCGACGACCAGCGGCGCGAGCTGGCGGCCTCGCTGCGCGGCGGTACCGCCGAGCGTGAGGTGCCGTTCGCCAAGCCGGGATCGCTGACCCGGGTGTACGCGGTGGCGTCCGGCAAGGGCGGTGTGGGCAAGTCGTCGGTGACGGTCAACCTGGCGGCGGCGATGGCGGCCGACGGGCTGAAGGTCGGTGTGGTCGACGCGGACATCTACGGGCACAGCGTGCCGCGGATGCTCGGCGCGGACGGCCGCCCCACCCAGGTCGAGAACATGATCATGCCGCCGTCGGCGAACGGCGTGAAGGTGATCTCCATCGGCATGTTCACCCCGGGCAACGCGCCGGTGGTGTGGCGCGGGCCGATGCTGCACCGTGCGCTCCAGCAGTTCCTCGCGGACGTCTACTGGGGCGATCTGGACGTCCTGCTGCTCGACCTGCCGCCGGGCACCGGCGACATCGCGATCTCGGTGGCTCAGCTCGTACCGAACGCCGAGATCCTGGTGGTCACCACCCCCCAGCAGGCCGCGGCCGAGGTCGCCGAGCGGGCCGGCTCCATCGCCGTACAGACCCACCAGAAGATCGTCGGCGTCGTCGAGAACATGTCGGGCCTGCCGTGCCCGCACTGCGACGAGATGATCGACGTCTTCGGCACCGGCGGCGGCAAGCTGGTCGCCGAGGGCCTGACGAAGACGACCGGCGCGACCGTACCGGTGCTCGGCGCCATCCCGATCGACGTACGGCTCCGGGAGGGCGGCGACGAGGGCAAGCCGATCGTGCTCTCCGACCCCGACTCACCTGCGGCCACCGCGCTGCGCGAGATCGCGGGCAAGCTGGGCGGCCGGCAGCGTGGGCTGTCGGGCATGTCGCTGGGGATCACCCCGCGCAACAAGTTCTGAGCCGCTGGGTCCCGCTACACCGGTGAGGGGCGGCCGCCGCGCGGCCGCCCCTCACCGATGCGCTTCCCGGGGCGCCGCTACGAGGCGTACGAGGTGATGTCGCCGATCACCGAGAATCCGAGACCGTACGCGCTCATCCCGCGGCCGTAAGCCCCGAGGTGCACCTCCCCGCGCGTCGGCCCGGCCAGCACCCAGCCGAACTCGGACTCGCGGTAGTGGAAGGGCGTCGGCACACCGTCGACCGGCAGCGACAGGGCCGACCAGGCGGGCCCGGTCAGGTCGTCGGCCAGTTCGAAGGCGGTCTCGGTCTGCTGGGTCAGCCAGTCGTCGCGCAGGGCGTGGTCGAGCTGTGCGGGCCAGGTGGCGGTCAGCAGCCCCGAACCGGCGAGCCAGGCCGCCGAGGAGACCGTGGTGGCCTCCAGATGCCCCGTACCGTCACCGCTGCTCCGCACGGGGCTGGCGGCCACCGTGACGACCACCGCGAAGCGTTCCTTGTCCGCGCCGGACGCGTCCGGTCTTATCGACGGCTCCTCGCCATGGCCGGTGGAGCCGTGCCGCACCGTGCCGTCGGCGGCGACGGCGACCTGCATCAGCCGGCGCGGCCCGCTGAACGCCTCGTCCAGTCCGTACCAGGGGAAGGGAGCGCGCAGATACTCCTCGGCCGTCCGCCGGGACGACGACGCCCCCTCGGCGGTGGATGAGCTGGCCGTGTCCCGCGCCCCTGCCCGGCTCGTCGTCTCCATCTGGCCGGCGCCTCCTCGATCTCGGCGTCCGGAGCGGCCCGCCCCCGACGGGCGCCTCACTGCCGGACAGATGGAGGATAGCCACCCGGCCCGGGCTCGCCGGGATTACCCGGACTCAGGTGGCGTCCGCGTCGAAGGGCGGGCGGACCGCCGCCTCGGGCTGCTCCCGCTTCTTGAGCAGGTCCGGAGTACCGCCGGAACCCGTCGCCGAAGGGGCGGGAACGGACGGTGTGCCCGACACGGAGGATCCACTCTCATGGCCGTTCACCGCGTCCGCCACCTCGGTGATCTCCTTGCGGAGATCGAAGCTGCTGCGGATCTCCTTCAGGCCCAGTTCGTCGTCGCCGTCCAACAGCTGCTTGCGGACGAAGGTCTTGGGATTGAGGTCCTCGAACTCGAAGTCCTTGAACTCCGGGCCCAGCTCCGAGCGGATGTCCTGCTTGGCGCTTTCGGAGAATTCACGGATCTTCCGGATGAAGCGGGAGACGTCCTGGATGACCTTGGGCAGCTTCTCCGGTCCGAAGACAAGCACGGCGAGGACCACGAGCGTCACCAGCTCAAGGCCGCCTATGTCGTTGAACACCTTGCTGCTCCTCGCGTTCTCCGGGGCTGGACGTGTCCGTCCTGGCCTGGGGGATGGGTCAAGGTCCGGGCCGGACCACGGTACCCGCCCGAACTGTCCGGACGGTACCTTCTGGTGACCGTCACCTGCCGTCCGCGGAGCCGAGGGGCAACGTCATGGTGCGCTCTTTACCTCCGCGGACCAGGGTCAGCCGCAGCCGGTCGCCCGGACGGTGTGCGCGGATCTTGACGATCAGCTCCTCGCCGTTGTGCACCCGCTGCCCGTCGACCTCGGTGATGACGTCCCCGGGCTTGATCCCGGCCTTGGCGGCGGGTCCGCCGGCGGTCACCGCGGGACCGCCGTCGGTGGCCTTGTCGCCGACCCGGGCACCGTCGCCCCCGTACTCCATGTCGAGGCTGACCCCGATCACGGGATGGGTGGCCCTGCCGGTGTTGATCAGCTCCTCGGCGACCCGCTTGGCCTGGTTGATGGGTATCGCGAAGCCGAGGCCGATGGATCCGGACTGGCCGCCGCCGAGCCCCTCGCCGCTGTCCGCGGCGCGGATCGCGCTGTTGATCCCGATGACCCGGGCCCGGGTGTCCACCAGCGGTCCGCCCGAATTGCCGGGGTTGATCGGGGCATCGGTCTGGAGCGCGTCCACATAGCTGACATCGCTGCCGTCGCCCTTCTCCCCTCCGGCGGTGATCGGGCGCTGCTTGGCGCTGATGATCCCGGAGGTCACCGTGTTGGACAGGTCGAAGGGGGCCCCGATGGCCACGACCGGGTCACCGACGCGGACGTTGTCGGAGTTGCCCAGCGGCAGCGGTGTGAGCCCGGAGACCCCGGTCACCCTGACGACGGCGAGGTCGTAGCCGCTGTCCTTGCCGACGAGCTTCGCGCGGGCGGTCTCACCGCTGCTGAACGTGACCGATATCTCGCCCGAGGAGTTCGCCGGGGAGACGACGTGGTTGTTCGTGAGGATGTGGCCCTGCCGGTCGAGGACGAAGCCGGTGCCGGTGCCCGACTCGTCGCCGCCGCTGACGTGCAGGGTCACCACGCTCGGCAGGGCGCTCGCGGCGATGCCCGCGACACTGTCCGGTGCCCGGCCGCCGGAGTCCGGGCCCGCCTGCGGGAGTTCCACGCTGCTGAAGCCGTTGTTGCGGTCGATGTACGCGCCGGCCACGCCGCCGACGACACCGGTGAAGAGCGCGAGGAGCACGGTGACCGCGATCCCGGCCCGGCGCCGCTCCCGGCGCGGCTCGCCGTACCCGGCCGGGGACTGATGCACGGTCAGGGGCTGCCCCGGGGAGCTCCAGGGGTCGTATGTGAGCCACTGGGCCGCCTCGGCCGCCTCGGCCGCCTGGGCCGTCTCGGGCGGCCGGGACAGGGCCTGGACCTGCCGCTCCGGCGGGTGGGCGGGCCGGAGCGGCGGTCCGCCGCCGAAGGCGCCCTGAGCGGGGTACGGCGGCGGCAGGGGCGTGCCGTGGGCCGGGGTCGGCGCCGGGAGCTGTACGGGGGGTGCGGGCGCCCAGGGGCCGGGGCCGCCGTAGGGCGGCGTGCTGTAGGCGTCGGCGTCGTGCAGCGGCCGCGGGCGCTCCTGGGGAGGCCCGGGCACGGGAGCCGCGTCGGCGGGTATCGGCACGGGCTCGGTCGGCGCGGGCTCGGTCGGGGCCGGCGGAGCGTCAGTGGCGGCGGGCCGCTCGGTCGCCGCCCCACCGCCCCGGAAGGGTTCCGCGGCGGAATCCTCCGGCATCGCGGCCGGTATCGCGCGTCCCGTCGTGGGACGGCTCCACCACTTCGCCTGGGGACCGGTGGGCTTCCCGTCGTCCATGTTCTCCCCGCAACCGCTTCTCCGCGCCCCGACGGGGCCACGCCTGCAGGGGATTCAACCAGGTTGACGCGTGTCCGCGCAGGATCCGGTCAGTGCTCCGACGCAAGCCGCTCGGCGGGCAGCACCGGGACCACGAGTCCGCCGGGGGCGGGCGTGGCCGCGAGGGTGGTGCCCCCGGTGAGGACGGGGACGGGGACGGTGGCGGGGACGGCGGACATCTGGAGAGCGGTGACCGGAAGCCGTATCAACGGCGCCGGCGACGAGCCGTTCAGCACGCTCGGCCTGTTCAGCACGCTCGGGAAGGTGTTCAGCACGCTCGGGGTGAACCGGCGCTCGGTGAGCGTCTGGGTCTGCAGCATGCCGGAAGGAGTGACCGTGGCCGGACGGCCCGCGGGCTCGGACGGGATCCCGGCACCCTTCGCCTGACGCCGGGAGCGCTCCACACCCACACCCACGGCGGCCGGGGTCGCGGCGCCGGGGGCCCGCAGGGGGGTCACGCTGTTGCCCGCGCCACGGGGCATGACATCGGCCGCCGTACCGAGCGGCATCGTGCCGCCCAGGGCCATCGCGGCGAACGACACCGCGCTGGCCGCCGCGAAGGCGAACCGCCGCCCGCGCCACGGGGAGCGTTCCGCCTCCTGGCGGCCGACCTCGTGGATACGGAAGCCGGAGCCGCCCGGAAGCACGTCGGAGTGGCCGCCGCCCGGGAGATGACCGAAGCCGTCGGTGCGGACGCCGAAGACACCGTTACCGAACCGTCCCGCGTCGAACGGTCCTCTTCCGTCGTCGTCCTCCGCCGGTGGCACGCCGGGCAGCCCCTGCAGTCGGGCGAGCAGCCCCGCCGAGAGCGGAGGCGGAGCCGCCTGGGCGAATACGTTCTTCAGCCGGCGCTGCGCGTCGGCCTCCGCCTTGCATTTGGCACAGGTCGCGAGATGGGCCAGCACGCGCTCGCGCGCGTCATGCCCCAGCTCCCCGTCCACCAGGGCGGCGAGTCGGTCCCCCAGGTGCTGTTCGGCGGGGGTCGGGATGGTGCCACTCACGCCGCTCCGCCCTCCCCGGCCACGCTCACGAAGACGCGCTGGTCGGCCCGGGCCTCGGGGGAACGGTGCTGGAGCGCCTTGCGCAGATGGGAACGGCCGCGGTGGATACGGCTCCGTACGGTGCCCAGCTTCACACCGAGCGTCGCGGCGATCTCCTCGTACGAGAGCCCCTCGATGTCGCAGAGCACCACGGCGGCGCGGAATTCCGGCGCGAGGGTGTCCAGCGCCTGCTGGACGTCCGCGTCGAAGTGCGTGTCATGGAAGACCTGCTGGGGCGACGGCTCGCGGCTGGGCAGCCGCTCCGCCGCGTCGTCACCGAGCGCGTCGAACCGGATCCGCTGCTTGCGCCGGACCATGTCGAGGAAGAGGTTGGTGGTGATGCGGTGCAGCCAGCCCTCGAAGGTGCCGGGGGTGTACGTCGAGAGCGACCGGAAGACGCGGACGAAGACCTCCTGCGTCAGGTCCTCGGCGTCGTGCTGGTTGCCCGTCAGGCGGTAGGCGAGGCGGTAGACGCGTCCGCTGTGCGTGCTGACGATCTCCTCCCAGGTGGGAGGCGTCCACGCCTGCGATTCCGCATCCGATGCGAAGGTCGCCGTAACTGCGGAGTCGATGGAGCGGGAACGGTCAGCAATGTTGGTCACGGATCTCGGCTCGCCCGCCGGCCTGAGGAAGCGCCTGAACGCTCCTCCCCGGTCCACAGGCGCAGCCGCACCTCCCCTGTCGGCTCTGGTGGTGTCCAGTGGAGCCCCTACCATAGCCACCCCGCCCGTTAGCTCCGGATAAGAATCTTTACGCGGTTTTGCGACCCGTACCGGATCCCGATCCGTGTCTTTCCCGTCTGCAGATAACGTCCGGTCCCATCTGCGGGTTCCCGGGCGCAGCGGATACAGTCACCGTTGCGCCGACAACGGGGACAAGGAGAGGGTCATTACCGCCAACCGGCCGACGGGCTGGGCGTTCGCCGACGCCTTTGTCGCCGAGGACGAAACACTGCTCTGGGCCCGGGACCGGGCCGAGGACGCGGGGTTCCGCCCGGTGTCACCAGGCACGGGCGCAGCGCTGCGTCTGCTCGCGGCCGCGCTGGACGCGAAAGCGGTCGCCGAGATCGGTACGGGCACCGGCGTCTCGGGGACGTATCTGCTCCAGGGGATGCGCCCGGACGGTGTGCTGACCACGGTCGACACGGAGCCCGAGCGCCAGCAGTTCGCCCGGCAGGTCTTCCGGGCCGCCGGGTTCGCCGGGAATCGCGCGCGCTTCATCCCGGGCCGCGCCCTGGACGTACTGCCGAGGCTCGCGGACGGCGGTTACGACCTGGTCTTCTGCGACGGGGACCGGCTGGAGTGCCTGGATTATCTCGGTGAATCGTTGCGGCTGCTCAGACCCGGCGGGCTCGTCTGCTTCGAGGGTGTGTTCGCGGACGGCCGGACGACGGACTCGGCGGCGCAGCCGGCCGAGGTGCTGCGGCAGCGGGAGCTGCTGCGGGCGGTACGGGAGAGCCAGGAGCTGCTCGCGTCGCTGCTGCCGGTGGGCGACGGACTGCTGTGCGCGGTACGGCGCGGCTGACGCCGTACGGCCGGCTCACGCGCACGTGAGCGGGGACGACTCGCCAACAGGCACCAGCAGGCACCAAGAGGCGCGGACAGAGCGCTGCCCCGGCACGGAATCCGTACCGGGGCAGCGGGGAGAGTCGATCCGGGGGTGACCCTCGACCCCGAAGACTGTGAGCGTTCCGCTCAGCCGACGACCTTCTTCAGCGCGTCGCCGAGAGCATCCGCCTCGTCCGGAGTCAGCTCGACGACAAGCCGACCGCCGCCTTCGAGCGGAACGCGCATGACGATGCCCCGCCCCTCCTTTGTCACCTCGAGCGGGCCGTCGCCCGTCCGCGGCTTCATGGCCGCCATGCTCGTTCCCCTTCCTGAAACCAGCTCATCTCAGCCGGCGGCCCCATGACAGGCGCTGTCTCACCGGCATCGAACACATTGCTTCAAGGCCATTATCCCGCATGGCTGGACCCGATGACCAACATCGGTCGGCATCGCTTGCGCAACGCGCTCCCGCAAAACCACTCAATTCGGCGATCCGCCTGCGATACTTCGCCGCCGTACGCGACGCTCCGGCCCGACTTTCTTGACGCAGGTCACATGCCCGCCGCCGATGATCTCCGCCATGCTGGGCCCGGACAGGACTGCCCGAGCCGCGAAGGGGACCGATCATGGCCGACACCGTGCTGTACGAGATGAGTGACGGACTCGCAACGATCACGATCAACCGGCCCGACGCCATGAACGCGATGAACGCGGCGGCCAAGGCGGCCCTGCGGGACGCGCTCCAGGCCGCGGCGGCCGACACCGCCGTACGGGGCGTCCTGCTCACCGCGGCGGGCGACCGGGCCTTCTGCGTGGGGCAGGACCTCAAGGAGCACACGGCCCTGCTGGAGGCGGACCGGGCGGCGGGCACCGGCGACACCATGAGCACCGTGCGCGAGCACTACAACCCGATCCTGCGGGCGATCACCGAGATGCCCAAGCCGGTCGTGGCGGGGGTCAACGGGGTCGCGGCGGGGGCCGGGTTCGGTTTCGCCCTGGCGGCGGACTACCGGGTGGTGGCGGACACGGCCGCGTTCAACACGTCCTTCGCGGCGGTCGCGCTGACGGCCGACTCCGGGGTCTCGTGGACGCTGCCACGGCTGGTCGGGCGGGGCCGCGCCACGGATCTGCTGCTGTTCCCCCGGTCGGTACCGGCGCGCGAGGCGTACGAGCTGGGCCTGGTGGACAAGTTGGTGCCCGCGGCCGACCTGGCGGCCGAGGCGACCGCCGTGGCCCGGGCGCTGGCCGGGGGGCCGACGCTGGCGTACGCGTCGCTCAAGGAGTCGCTGGCGTACGGGGCGGGGCACTCGCTGGCGCAGACGCTGGAGAAGGAGGACGAGCTCCAGACACGGGCGGGCTCGTCGGAGGACCACGCGATCGCGGTGCGGGCGTTCCTGGCGAAGGAGAAGCCGAGGTACGTGGGGCGCTGAGGCCGCGGGTGCGGGTGTGCGCCCGTGCCACGCGGCGCGGGCGCTGGGTCCGGGGCGCTGGTTCAGGGGCGCTGGGTCCGGGGCGCTGGGCCGGGGCGCTGGGCCGGGGCGCTGGTTCAGGGGGTGCGCATCGCGCAGCCCGTCACGTGGTCGTTGACCAGACCGCAGGCCTGCATGAGCGCGTAGGCCGTGGTGGGGCCCACGAAGCGGATGTCGCGTTTCTTGAGGGCCTTGGCCAGGGCCGTGGACTCGTCGGTGACCGCGGGGATGTCGGCGGCCGTCCTCGGGGCCGGGCGCTTCTTCGCGTCGGGGGCGTACGACCAGATGAGGGTGTCCAGCTCACCGGGGGGCCAGTCGGCCAGGACGCGCGCGTTGCCGAGCGTGGCGTCGATCTTGGCTCGGTTGCGGATGATGCCCGGGTCCCCCAGCAGGCGTTCCCGGTCCGCGTCGGTGTAGTCGGCGACGGACGCGATGTGGAACGAGGAGAAGGCGGCCCGGAAGCCCTCCCGCCTGCGCAGGATCGTGATCCAGGAGAGCCCGGACTGGAAGGCCTCCAGGCAGAGGCGTTCGAAGAGGGCGTCGTCGCCGTGGACCGGGCGGCCCCATTCGGTGTCGTGGTAGGCGAGGTAGTCCTCGGTCGACAGCCCCCAGGGGCAGCGCGGCAGCCCGTCGGGCCCCGCCACCGTGGTCCCGGCGGTCACTGGTCGCTCCCCTCCGCCGGCTTCTCGAAAAGGTCGGGAGAGGAGACGGCCGTCGCGTACGCCCCGGCCAGCGCCGCCTCCAGCTCGGCGATCCGCGCGTCACGCTCGGCCAGCTCCGCGCCGAGGCGGCTGAGGACGTCGTCGACGTCCGCCATCCGGTAGCCGCGCGCGCCGACCGGCAGCCGGATCGCCTCGACGTCGGCGCGGCCGACCGGCCGCGTCTCGGGCAGGGGGTCCACCAGCTGTTCCGGAGCGGTGTCCGTGAGGACCGCGCGGTCGCCGCCGCCGATGACCGCGAGCGTGACCGCGGCGACGACCACGACCATGGCGATGAGCAAGAACAAGAACACGAGCTTCTCCCCGGGCAGGAAAACGTCCGGTGCCGATCGTGCCATGAGCCACCGACAATCAAGGCCGGGGAAGGACCGTCTAAGGTCACAGCGAACGGACGCGAGGAGGAAACAGGGGATGCGCAGCGGGACTCTGCGGCTGGGACGTCGGGAATTCGACGCGCACGAGCCGGTCATCATGGCGATCGTCAACCGGACCCCGGACTCCTTCTACGACCAGGGCGCGACCTTCCGCGACGAGCCCGCGCTGGAGCGCGTCGAGCGGGCGGTGTCGGAGGGCGCCGCCATCATCGACATCGGCGGGGTGAAGGCGGGGCCCGGCGACGAGGTCACCGCCGAGGAGGAGGCCCGTCGCACGGTGGGCTTCGTGGCGGAGGTCCGCCGCCGCCATCCGGATGTGGTGATCAGCGTCGACACCTGGCGGCACGACGTGGGGGAGGCGGTCTGCGAGGCGGGCGCGGACGTGCTCAACGACGCGTGGGGCGGGGTCGACCCCCGACTCGCCGAGGTCGCCGCGCGCTTCGGCGCGGGCCTGGTGTGTACGCACGCCGGCGGCGCCGAGCCGAGGACCCGGCCGCACCGGATCGGGTACGACGACGTCATGGCGGACATCCTGCGGGTGACGCTCGGGCTGGCCGAGCGCGCCCTGGAACTGGGCGTCCGGCGGGACGGAATCATGATCGACCCGGGGCATGACTTCGGGAAGAACACCCGGCACTCGCTGGAGGCGACCCGCAGGCTGGGCGAGATGGCGGAGACGGGCTGGCCGGTGCTGGTCTCCCTGTCCAACAAGGACTTCGTCGGCGAGACGCTCGACAAGCCGGTCAAGGAACGGGTGATCGGGACACTCGCGACGACCGCCGTGTCGGCGTGGCTCGGCGCGCGGATCTACCGCGTGCACGAGGTCGCGGAGACGAAGCAGGTGCTGGACATGGTGGCGTCCCTCGCGGGCCACCGCGCCCCGGCGGTGGCCCGCCGGGGACTCGCCTGACGGTCCGGCGGCGACGACGGAGCAGCGGCGGTCCAACGGCGCCGGGTCGTTGGACCGACAGGCGCCGGGGCCACCGGGGACCGACAGGCGCCGGGGCCGACAGGGCCGACAGCCGCCGGGGCCGACAGGGCGGCGGTGGCCGGGGCCGGCCAGGCCGCCCGTAACGGCGCCCCGGCCACCCCTCCCGCTACTTGCCGGTCTCCTTGGTCACCAGCGCCACCGCCTCGTCCACGTCGTCCGTGACGTGGAAGAGCAGCAGATCCTTCTCGGACGCCTTGCCCTGCCCCACGACGGTGTTCCGCAGCCAGTCGACGAGGCCGCCCCAGTACTCCGTACCGAAGAGGACGATCGGGAAGCGGGTGACCTTCCCGGTCTGGACCAGGGTCAGCGCCTCGAACAGTTCGTCCAGGGTGCCCAGTCCGCCCGGCAGGACCACGAAGCCCTGCGCGTACTTCACGAACATCGTCTTGCGGACGAAGAAGTAGCGGAAGTTCACGCCGATGTCGACATGCGCGTTGAGCCCCTGTTCGAAGGGCAGCTCGATGCCGAGCCCCACGGAGACGCCGTCCGCCTCCCGCGCCCCCTTGTTGGCCGCCTCCATCGCGCCGGGGCCGCCGCCCGTGATCACCGCGAACCCGGCCTCGACCAGGGCCCTGCCGATCCGGGTCCCCGCCTCGTACTCGGAGGAGCCGACCGGGGTGCGCGCCGAGCCGAAGACGCTGATGGCGCTGGGGAGTTCGGCGAGCGCGCCGAAGCCCTCCACGAACTCCGACTGGATGCGCATGACCCGCCAGGGGTCGGTGTGCACCCACTCCGAATCGCCCTCGGTGTCCAGCAGCCGCTGATCGGTCGTGCCGGACTGCACCTGCTCCCGGCGGCGGAGTACCGGTCCGAGCCGCTGTTCCTCCGGCCTCTCCGCTCCGTCAGGCATGCCCATGACCTGCTCCCTCCGCTGCTGTCCGTGTTCTGGGCAAGGGTAGATCCACGGGCGTGACAAACGGCGAAATTCCGGCAGTCCGTCCGGCCCTCACTTCCCGGAGGCCCCTCCCCTCCCGTACGGAGCTCACCCGGTGAGCCACTCCCGGAGCCGGCGCTCACAGTGGGTGATGCGCTCGACGGCCACCCGTTCGTCACGCTTGTGGGCGAGCAGCGCGTCACCGGGCCCGTAGTTGACCGCGGGCACGCCGAGCGCGCCGAACCGCGAGACGTCCGTCCAGCCGAACTTGGGCTGTGCCGTGCCGCCCACGGCGGCCATGAAGGCGGCCGCGGCGGGATGCGAAAGGCCGGGCAGGGCCGCTCCCGAGTGGTCGTCCACGGTCAGCTCGGCGACCCCGCAGTCCGCGAAGACCTCGTGGACGTGCGCGACGGCCTCCTCCGCGCTGCGGTCGGGGGCGTAGCGGTAGTTCACGACGACCACGCACGCGTCGGGGATGACGTTGTTGGCGACGCCCGCCTCGATCCGTACGGCGTTGAGGCCTTCCCGGTACTCCAGGCCGTCGATGACCGGCCGCCTCGGCTCGTACGCGGCCAGCCGCTCCAGGATCGGCCCGGCGGAGTGGATCGCGTTGGAGCCCATCCAGCTCCGCGCGGAGTGCGCCCGCTCCCCTGTCGTCCGGAGGAGGACCCGCAGCGTGCCCTGGCAGCCGCCCTCGACCTGTCCGTCCGACGGCTCCAGCAGAACGGCGAAATCGCCCTCCAGCCAGTCCGGATGGGCTTCGGCCACCTGGCCCAGTCCGTTGAGGTGCGCGGCGACCTCCTCGTTGTCGTAGAAGACGAAGGTGAGATCGCGGTTGGGCTCGGGGAGCGTCGCGGCGAGCCGCAGCTGTACGGCGACCCCCGCCTTCATGTCGCTGGTGCCGCAGCCCCACAGCACCCCGTCGGAGTCGAGCCGGGAGGGCACGTTGTCGGCGATGGGAACGGTGTCGATGTGCCCGGCCAGGATGATCCGCTCGCCGCGCCCGAGCCGTGTCCGCGCCACCACGTTGTTGCCGTGCCGGTCGACGGTGAGATGCGGCAGGGCGCGCAGCGCCTGCTCGATCGCGTCGGCGAGCGGCTTCTCCTCGCCGCTGACCGACGGGAAGTCGACCAGGCGGGCGGTGAGGGCGGGGGCATCGAGGGTGAGGTCGAGCGGGGTCTCAGACATGGTTTCGACCCTAGGCCCTCTCCGGCGCGCGACGCTGTCCGCCCCTCGGGCGTGCTCGCGGCGTCCGATGGCCACGGCGGTGCCGTCCTTCCCCTCCAGTAACGTGGCCTCGTGTCCCAGACCGCCTCTCCTCCCCGCCGCGGCCGCCTCCTGCGCACCGCGGCCGCCCTTGTCGTCCTGCTGGGCCTCGCCGCCTACGCGGCGGTGCAGTACCGGTCCGGCGGCCCTGGCGCCCCCCGGTGCGCGGTCCGCGCCTCGGACACGGCGGACGGCGAGGGCCCGACATACGGGATGAGCCCGGAGCAGGCCGCGAACGCGGCGACGATCTCCGCGGTCGGCACCACGCGCGGACTGCCCGAGCGCGCGGTCACGATCGCCCTCGCGACGGCTCTCCAGGAGTCCGCGCTGCGCAATCTGGACCATGGCGACCGGGACTCGCTCGGGCTCTTCCAGCAGCGTCCCTCGAAGGGGTGGGGCACCCCGGCACAGATCCTCGATCCCGTCTACTCGGCGGGGCAGTTCTACGACCATCTCGCTGAGGTCCCCGGCTACTCACGGCTGCCGCTCACGGAAGCGGCGCAGCGGGTGCAGCGCAGCGGCTTCCCGCAGGCGTACGCGAAGCACGAGCCGGACGCGACCCTGCTGGCCGCGGCGCTGACCGGCCGCGCCGCCGCCTCATTGACCTGTTCGGCCCCGGGCGGCGGCACACCGGGCGACCCGGCGGAGGTGCGGGCCGCGCTGGTGCGGGCGTTCGGGTCCGAGGTGCTGCCCGGGGACGGGGAGACGGCCGCCGGCGGGGCGGGAGCCCCGAGCGCGGCCGGTGAGCTGGCCGTGCCCGTAGCGGCCGCCGCCGCCGGGAGCGCGGGCCGGGGCGGTGACCCGGTGGGCGGAGATCCGGCGGGCGGAGATCCGGCGGGCGACCGGGCGTCGTCGCCGCGCGGCTGGGAGCTGGCGCACTGGGCGGTGGCTCAGGCGACCGCCCTGCGGATCGACAGGGTCAGCTACGCGGGCCGGGTATGGAGCGCGGAGGACGCCGCCAAGGGCTGGCGGGAGGCCGGTGACGGGGCGGGATCCGGCTCGGGGAAGGCCGGCGCGGGAGAGGTGCGCATCCGTACCGCGCAGTAGTACGGCGAGTCACCCGGACGGGGTAGTCCGGTCCCCTCGGGAGGACATCGCGTCCGCCCATTCGGCGCTGGGTGTCCGATTGGCCAAATCACCTGCTCCGCAAGGGAAGTGACGGTTCGGCCGCACCGGTGTCACGGGTTTGTTTGCCCGTTTTTATCCGTTGCCGATGGTGCGCCCCCTTGCGGACTCTTTACCCGCGCCCACCGCAACCTTCGAGGCCCTTCGAGGGGTTGTCACTGTGTCCGATCGACGGACAAGCACAGTTTCTCCCCCGTCAAAGGAGCATCATGTCCCTCCCCCTGTCCCGTCGGATCGCCCGCGCCGCTCTGCTCATCGCGGCAGGCGCTGCCCCCGTGGTCGGTGCGGTCGGTTCCGCGTCCGCGGCGGCCCTTCCGCAGACCACCGACCTCGGCGCGGTGACCGCGCTGGACGGCGCCGCCGTGGGTGACACCTTCGACAGCGGCGCCCAGAAGGCGACCGAGGTGGCGGGCGACGTCGGCAGCAAGGCCGTCAAGACGGCGGTCCCCACGGCGGGGAAGACCGTCGGCAAGGCCGGCAGGACGGCGACGCCCGCCGCGCAGAAGCTGGCCGGCGAGACCGCGGGCAGCGCCGGCGAGGTGCTGGGCCAGACCGCCTCGACCGCCGCCTCCGCCGCACAGGGCGCCACCCCCACCAGCTCGCTCGGTGGCCTGCCGACCAACGGGCTCCCCACCGGCGGCCTCCCGGTCAGCGGCCTGCCCCTCGGCTGACGTACGCCGCGCCCCCACGCGCGGCAAGGGGCCCGGGGAGGACGCTCCCCGGGCCCCTTCGTGTCGTCACGGCGGGCCTCTTCGTGTCGTGCTTCGTGTCGTGCTTCGTGTCGTCACGGCCGCCCGGCCGCACCGCCGCACGACCCCCCGCCTCAGCCCAGCCGCTTGACCGCCGCCTCGATCCGCTCGTCGGTGGCCGTCAGCGCAACCCGCACGTGCCGCTCGCCCGCCGGGCCGTAGAAGTCACCGGGGGCGACCAGAATGCCCAGCTCCGCCAGGTGCGCCACGGTGTCCCAGCACGGCTCGTCCCGGGTCGACCACAGATACAGGCCGGCCTCGCTGTGGTCGATACGGAAGCCGTGGACCTCCAGCGCGGCACGCAGCGCGGTACGGCGTGCCGCGTAACGCTCCCGCTGTTCCCGTACGTGGACGTCGTCGCCGAGCGCCGCGACCGTCGCCGCCTGCACCGGCGCGGGGGTCATCATCCCGCCGTGCTTGCGGACCTGCAGCAGCTCGCCGAGGACGGCCGCGTCGCCCGCGAGGAACGCGGCACGGTATCCGGCGAGGTTGGAGCGCTTGGAGAGTGAGTGGACGGCGACGATCCCCTCGTACGTACCGCCGCAGACGTCCGGATGCAGTACGGAGACGGGGTCCGCCTCCCAGCCCAGCTCCAGGTAGCACTCGTCGCTGAAGACGAGGACGCCGTGCTCCCGCGCCCAGGCGACGATCCGGGTCAGCTCCTCCTGGGCCAGCACCTGCCCGGTCGGGTTGGCCGGCGAGTTGAGCCAGAGCAGCTTCAGGCCGGCCGGGTCGAGCCCCGTCCCCCCGGCGGCGGCCGAAAATGCCTCCGTGTCGTACGCGACGGGCTCGGCGCCGCACAGCCGCGCCCCCACCTCGTACGTCGGGTAAGCGAGCCGCGGATACGCGACCCGGTCACCGGCGCCGAGACCGAGCTGTGTCGGCAGCCAGGCCACCAGCTCCTTGGAGCCGACCACCGGCAGTACGTTCGCGTGGCTCATCCCGTGCGCGCCGAGCCGTCGCTCCACCCAACCGGTCAGCGCGTCGCGCAGCTCGGCCGTCCCCCACACCGTCGGATACCCGGGCGAGTCGGCCGCCGCCACGAGGGCACGCTGGATCACGTCGGGGACGGGGTCGACCGGAGTGCCGACGGAGAGGTCCACGATCCCGTCCGGGTGGGCCGCGGCCGTCGCCTTGTAGGGCTCCAGCTTGTCCCAGGGGAAGTCGGGAAGGCGCGAAGAGACTGCGGGCACGGTGCTCACTCTTTCTCGTACGTACGGAAACACCACGGTGGAAGGACGGCTGGGGACGGGCGGGGAACCCGGCACGGGAACCGCGCGCAAGAACCGCGCGTGGAACCCGGCGCGGAAAACACCGCGGTCCCGTACGGCGGAGAGCCGTACGGGACCGGGGGCGCGCTGTCAGCCGTTCTGGGGCGGCAACGCGGCGATGAAGGGGTGGTCGCGCTCGATCAGGCCGAGCTTCGAAGCGCCACCGGGCGAACCGAGCTCGTCGAAGAACTCGACGTTCGCCTTGTAGTAGTCCTTCCACTCCTCCGGGGTGTCGTCCTCGTAGAAGATGGCCTCGACCGGGCAGACCGGTTCACAGGCACCACAGTCGACGCATTCGTCCGGGTGGATGTACAAGGACCGGGAGCCCTCGTAGATGCAGTCGACCGGGCACTCCTCGATGCACGCCTTGTCCTTGACGTCGACACAAGGCTGCGCGATGACGTAGGTCACGCTGTCGTTCCTCCTCGATAGGGCGCGGCGGGCCGATCTGCGGCTCCGTCCACGGGCGCGCGGGAGCGCGGCGTCGTCGATGCCCGCACCTAGTATCTCCGTTCTTGGGCACGATCCGAACAGGAGGGGCGGAGAGAGCTGTGGAATTCACTGCGGGCGGACGGTTCGAGATCCGTCTGACACGGGCTGACGTGGGCAAACGGGTATCAGTCAGGCAGCTGGTCGGGGGCGGTGCGGGGACGGAGAAGTTCACCGACACGGTGGGTGTTCTCACATCGTGGGACAACGGTGTGCTGCTCATCACACGGCGGACCGGTGAGCGTGTCGGGGTCCCCGAGGCGGCGCTGGTCGCGGGCAAGGTGGTGCCGGCTGCGCCCGCCAGGCGGCGGGGCCCCGCCGCGACGTTCGAGGAGCTGACCCGGGCCGGCGCCCGGGCCTGGCAGCCGGTGGAGAGCGAGCCGCTCGGCGGATGGCGGCTGCGGGCCGCGTCCGGATTCACGCGGCGGGCCAACTCCGTACTCCCGCTCGGCGACCCCGGGGTGGAGCTCGACCAGGCACTGACGCGGGTCCGGCGGTGGTACGAGGACCGGGGACTGCCCGCCTACATCCAGGCAGCGACCGGCGCGGAAGGGACCCAGGAGCAGTTGTGCGCGGAGCTGGAGCGGCGCGACTGGCGCTCGGAGGTGACGGCGGAGGTGCGGATCGGCGCGCTCGCCCCCCTCGGCGACCGGGACGCGGACATCTCCGGGGTGCGGCTGGACCGCGCCTGTGACGAGGCGTGGCTGCGGCGCTACCAGCGGTCGGGCGCGCCGGGGCCCGCCGTGCTCCGGGTGCTGGGCAGCGGTCCCTCGGTGTGGTTCGCCTCGGTGCCGGGAGACGCGGTGCCGGGAGACGCAGGACCGGGAGACGCGGGGCCCGGAGACGCGGGATCAGGGGGGACGGCCACCCCGGCGGCGATCGGCAGGTGTGTCGTCGACGGGCGCTGGGCCGGATTCATGGCGGTGGAGGTCGATCCCGCCCGCCGCCGGCAGGGCCTGGCCACGGCGGTGATGACCGCGCTGGCCCGCCGGGCACTGGAGGAGGGCGCGTCCGCCGCCTGGCTCCAGGTCGAGGCGGACAATGAAGGGGCCCGTGCGCTGTACGCGTCCATGGGTTTCGCCATCCATCACCGCTATCACCACTTCCGATCGCCCTGAGCGGGTACGAGGCGCGTATGCATCCGGAATCCACCGACCGGCGCCGGCGGTTCGCCGAGGAAGCCCGTTCGGCACGCCCCGACCTGGCGACGCTCTGCCTGCTGGTGGGCGCCGAGGCCGATCCCGCCCTGGGCGAGGCCGGTCTTGACGCGGCCCAGGCGGAGCTGGACCGGCTGGCCGGGCTGCTGCCCTTCGGCATCACCGGGGCGCGCGCCTGGGCGACCGCGCTGGCGGACCTGCTGGGCGCCCGGTACGGCTTCCACGGCTCCTCCACCGACTACCAGCGCCTGGAGTCCTCCCTGCTGCCGGAGGTGCTGCGGCGCAGGCGCGGGCTTCCCATCCTGCTCTCGGTGGTCTGGATCGAGGTCGCGCGGCGGGCGGGAGCGCCGGTGTACGGGGTGGCTCTGCCCGGGCATTTCGTGGTCGGTTTCGGGGATCCGGCCGAGCGGGTACTGGCCGATCCGTTCGCCGCCGGCCGGATGCTGACGGGCCAGGACGCGGAGCTGCTCGTCACCGGCACGACGGGCGCGCCGGCCACCCCCGACCTGTTCACCCCGGCCGATCCGCTCACCGTCGTCCTGAGGATCCTCAACAACATCCGCGCCTGGGCCGCCACCCGCCCCGAGCGCATGGATGTCTCCCTCTGGGCGGTCGAACTCTCCCTGCTCCTGCCGTCCCACCCGGCGAGACTGCGTTACGACCGGGCCCAGCTGCTCGTACAGCGCGGAAACTTCCTCTCCGGGGCGGCGGAGATGGACGCGTACGCGGAGGTGGTGGCGGCGGTCGAGCCGTCGACGGCCGAGGCGATCCGCCGCAAGGCGCGCGCGGCGCGGGCCATGCTCAACTGACGGCGGACGCCTGGTCCTGCGAAGACCGGCCGAACAGGGCGGGGACCTGTCAGGCCGGTCTTCGCCGGGCCCGTGACGCGCCGATCCGAGCGCGGCACGACACAGGATGCCCGCCCGGATCACACCGGTGAGGGTGACCGGCTGCCACGCCCCGGGCCCGTGCCGGTCGGAGGTGAGTTCGCGGGGGTTTTCAGAGTTGTCCGGGTTACCCGGGGCTGTCGTCGTCATGGATCCAGCGTGGCCCGGAACCGGCCCCGGCGTCAGTGTCACTGATCCCGAACCAGGGATGACATCTGTCATCGCCGAGGGTATGCCCGGGGGTATGCCCGGGGGTATGACAGAGCCCCCGCCCGGCAGGGGCGGGGGCTGTCACACGCGTATGACCGGCCCGGTGGTCGCGGCACCGGTACCGCGGCCGGACAGGACCTAGCTGGGATTCAGGTTGATGACCTGCGTGCGCTCGGCGGGGGTCTTGCCGAGCAGCGCCGGCCGCATCGCCTGGGCCACGTCGGCGGCCGAGACGGGGTACTGCCGGCCGTCGCCCTTGGTGATCGTGATGCCGTCGAAGACGCCTTCGAGGAGCTGGTCGATGGCGGTCCTGTCGTAGACCTCCACCAGCTTCCCGTCGACCGCCTTCATGGAGAGGATCTTCGGAAGCGACCTGGCGGGGCCGAACTGGATCTGCTTCCCGCCCGCCTGGATCGTGACCAGTCCGGACATCGCCGGCTCGGCGAACTCCTTCATGGCCCGGTCCAGTTCCGCCTGGCTGATCGTCGGCTCGCGGGTGGTGACGGGCAGCTCCACGCTGTTCGTCCTCCCCGTCTGGACCTGGGCACGGTAGGCGTCCCGTACCGAGATGATCGAGTGGCCGACGTCCAGCGCCGTGCCCGCCTTGCCGGGTACGGCGACGGCGTGGTCCGGCTCGAACGCGATGGTTCCCTCGGTGGCCGAGCCGGAGGTGCCGGCGAGATCCGTGAGCGCGGCGCTCAGCTTCTCCTCGTCGACGGGGATCACCGGTTCGGCGACACGCCGGCCGCCGAAGAGCGAGCCGATCACCGAGACCGGGTTGTAGTCGCTGCCGGCCGCGGCGCGTACCGTCGCCTGGCTGTCCAGGCTGAGGCCCGCCTTGTCCGGGGACAGCTCCTGCGTCTTGCCGCCGACACTGAGCCGCAGCGGCGCGGAGGCGCGCTTGCCGAAGGCGGTGTCGAGCTTGATGACGGCCTGATCGCGGGTGCCGCCGATGTCGACGCCCAGGACCGACGTGCCCTTCGGCACGTCGGAGCGGTTCATGAGCAGCCCGGCACCGTAGAACCCGCCTGCTACCACCACGAGGCCGACGACGAGCAGGGTCAGCTTGGAGCGGCCCTTCTTCGCGGCCTTGGCCGGGGCGGCGGCGCGTGCCGGGGCCGGTACCGCCGGAGGAGTGGCCCGGTCGGCGCCGGCCGGGCCCGTCGGCCCGGGGAAGCCCGCCGTCGGGAAGTCCTGGTCATGGCCGCCCGGAACAGGCCCGCCCGGACGGGGGGTCAGGCCGGGGCCCAGCGGTCCCGGGCCGGGTGAACCCGGTCCGAGCGGACCGGTGCCCTGCGGACCCGGCCCCTGGAAGGGCGAGCGGTGCTCCGGCGGCACCACGGGGATGCCGCTGGTGAGCGTGTCTCCGGAGACATGGCCGCCGGAGCCGGGCTCGGACACGCGGTGCTGGGGGGTCAGTTCGGCGGTGTCGTCGGACATCCGGGGCAGGCCACCCTGGTCCGCACCCGTCAGGGAGGAGGGCGGGTCGCCGATCGGCGAGCTGCCGGTGACCGGTCCCGTCGTCGGACCGGTGGGCCCGGCAGGGACGGTGGGTCCTGTGGGTCCCATGGGTCCTGTGGGTCCCATCGGTCCTGTGGGACCGCCTGCGGCGCCGGGGGGACGGATCCCGGGCGGCGGACCGCCGGACGTGAAGCCGTTGCCGGCGGAACCCGGTTCGGGCGTCTGCGGCCGTGCTCCCTCGGAGGGACCGGAGTAGTACGGCTGTCCGGGACGCCAGTCGTCGACCGGATCTCCCGGGGACGGCACCGTCCCCCCCGACACGGGGGACACCGCGGCGGCGCCCGCGCCCATGCCGGCGGCCCCGCCGGGGCCGCCGGGCTTGCGCGGCACGAACCAGTCGCTGGGGGGCTTGTCGCCCGGCGGCTTCTCCTCCCCGGCGTCGGCCCGCCGCGCGTCGGCGGCGTCCCGGGCCGCGTCGGGCCCGGTGGTGCCGGTGCGCTCGGCCGCCGGGTTGCCCCGGCCGTCCGTGGTGTCGCCGTCACCCATGGGGGTGCGCATCACGACAGGCGGGATCGGCCGCGAACCCGGGATGTTGATCCGGATGCGCGTGGTCAGCGTGGTCTCGGTTCTGGGCTCGTCCGGCCGTGGGGCGGGCGCGGTGTCCGTGTCCTCCGGAGCGTCCTGCTGGGGATGCAGCGACGGATACTGGCGGGCTCCGTACGGCGGTGTCCCGGAGGGGTACGCGGCTCCGCCGCGCCCCTGGGGGCCGGAGGAGGACGAACTGTCAGTTTCACGACTCAAAGCAAGTTCTCCCGGTTGGCTCCGCCGCCCGTTCTTACTGGTACGCAACTGTTCAGGTCCCCCCATGCCGCGGAGGCGAGGGGAAGGCCCGGAGCGCGCACCACCATACTGGCCTCCGGGGGCAGACACCTGACGGCCGTGGCAAGCGGGGGGTCCGCGGGCCGTACGGAGAGGGTCAATTCAGCAGCAGGCGGACGCGTCACTTCTCAAGTCGGCCGGACTTCACGCCCGGTTGCGGCAACCGCGACATGGTGGCACAGATCACAGCGACCACCATGCCACCGAAGAGGTAGATGAGCGGCCCGGCCCCCGCGGCGAAGATTCCGTCACCCTCCGGACGGCCGGTGCTCAGCAGGATGGCCGCGGCCAGCCAGCCGGCGGCGGGCGCCCCTACCCCCAGCTGGGTACGGGTGGCGTACAGCCCACCGTAGAAGAGTCCGGCCGTGGCGAGCAGCGCGAGCAGCAATCCGCCGGGGAACAGGCCGCCTTGGACGAGGGAGCCCGCGGTGCCGACGAGGGCGCCGAGCACGATCAGCGCGAGATAGGCGGCGATACGTCCTGGTCTGGGCGGTCCCGCGAACAGGCCGCCGGGCTGGTTCTGCCCGCTCACGCGTCCACCCCCGCGAAGAGGTCGGTCTCGCGCTCGCCGTCCGGCGCTCCGGACTCACCGTGCGCCAGCTGGTAGTACTCGGCGGCGAAGATCGGCTGGCCGAGGTCGTTGGAGAGCGCGAAGAAGGGTCCTTCGACGGCGATCTGGGTGGCGTGCGCGCGCATCGCGGCCTCCTTCCGTGACACGTAGGACGCTCCGTCGATCACCGCGGTGATCTCCGCGTCGTCGACCACGCCCGGAAGGTCGTCGACCGCGGCGACGCCGGGGAAGCCGGCGCCCCGGGCGCGCAGCCGGGCGAAGCCCTGCTCGGCGACCGAGCGCGGCACACGGTTCCAGTAGAGCTTCGCGACGGTGTGCGGGGCGCCGAGATCCGGCCGGAAGGCGGGGTCGGCGGCCAGCTCGGCGGCGCGCGTGGCGACGCGGTGGGCCTGGATGTGGTCGGGGTGGCCGTAGCCGCCGTCCGGGTCGTACGTCACGAGGACCTGCGGGCGCACCTCGCGGATCACCTCGACGAGGTACGGGGCGGCGGCGTCCACGTCCGCGTGCCAGAAGGCGCCCTCGCGGTGGTTCTGCGCCAGGCCCATCATCCCGGAGTCGCGGAACCGCCCGGGGCCGCCGAGGAAGCGGTGGTCGGTGACGCCCAGCTCGCGCATCGCCCCGGCGAGTTCACCGATGCGATGGGCGCCGAGGCGGTCGTCCCGGTCGGCCGCGAGGTGGGCGAGGCCGGACGGAATGACCTCGCCCTCTTCGCCGAGGGTGCAGGTCACCAGGGTGACCCGGGCGCCCTCAGCCGCGTACTTGGCCATGGTGGCGCCATTGTTGATCGACTCGTCGTCGGGGTGCGCGTGCACCAGCAGCAGACGACGGGCGGATAGATCGGTCATGGGGACAGCCTACGAGGCGGCGCGTGCTCTCCCTCGGTCTCCCTCGGCCTCCCTTGCCGGATGAAGATTGGCCGATAGCCGACGGACAATGGCTAGAACTTGATGCCACCGATCATCCCCGCCACGTTCGTGGTCAGTTCACTGATGGTGGGGGCGATGGAGGAGCTGGCGATGTAGAACCCGAGCAGCATGCAGACCACCGCGTGTCCGGCCTTCAGCCCGGATTTCCGGACCAGCAGGAAGACGACGATCGCCAGCAGCACCACCGCCGAAATCGAGAGTGCCACGGCGGTTCACCTCCATAGATATTCAGTCGGGAAAACGCGGCATGCATGTGCCGGGCGGATTCCTACCCACCTAACGCTACGGATCATAACTATCCGTGCGTGCGCATCGATCGGTGCACGGCAGCACTCCGGGGGCGCACGCGGGCCCGCGAGATCCGCGGGGCACCCGCTAGGTTCGGTGACATGACCTCGCGACAGCAGCTCTCCTTCCCGCGCCAGCACGCCAGAACCCAGCGCTTCACCCGGGGCGCCCCCCGCGCCTTCACGGTGTCCCCCGACGGCGGGCGAGTGGTCTTCCTCCGTTCCCTGTCGGGCACCGATCCGGTGAACCGCCTCTGGGTGCTCGATCTCGACGGCTCGCCCACGGGCCAGGATCGCGAACGGGTGGCCGCCGATCCCGAGGCACTGCTGGGCGGCGCACCGGAGCGGCTCTCCGCCGAGGAGCGCGCGCGGCGGGAGCGGAGCCGTGAGGGGCAGACCGGCATCGTCGGGTACGCGGTGGACGGCGCGGTCGAACTCGCCGCGTTCACGCTCTCCGGACGGCTGTACGCGGCCGGACTGCGGGACGGTTCGGTGCGTGAACTGCCCGTGCCGGGGCCGGTGATCGACCCCAGGCCCGCGCCGGACGGGCGGCACATCGCGTACGTGGCCCGGGGCGGGCTGCGTGTGGTGGGCGCGGACGGCTCGGGCGACCGCCTGCTGGCGGGGCCCTCGGAGGCCGGTGGCGGGGACATCACGTACGGGCTGGCGGAGTTCATCGCGGCCGAGGAGATGAGCCGCTCACGCGGCTACTGGTGGTCCCCGGCGTCCGACCGGCTGTTGGTCGCACGGGTCGACACCACGCCGGTGCGGCGCTGGTGGATCTCCGACCCCGCGCACCCGGACCGGGAGCCGACCCAGGTCGCCTACCCGGCGGCCGGGACGCCCAACGCCGAGGTACGGCTCTTCCTGGTCGCCCTGGACGGGCACGCCGAGCAGGACGGGCAGGACGAGCAGGACGCGTCGCGTACGGAGGTGACCTGGGACCGGGCCCGCTATCCGTACCTGGCCCGGGTCCACTGGTCGGCGGCGGGCGCTCCGCTGCTGCTCGTACAGAGCCGCGACCAGGGCAGCCAGCTCTACCTGACGGTGGACCCCGAGACCGGCGTGACCCGGATCGTGCACCAGGACGAGGACCCGGCGTGGCTGGAACTGTTCCCCGGGGCGCCCGCCTGGGCGCCGGACGGGCGGCTGGTCCGGATCGCCGACGAGGGGGGCGCGCGGGTCCTGGTGGTCGGCGACCGGCCCCTGACCGGACCGCAGTTGCATCTGAGGTCGGTGCTGGACATCGGCGAGCACGACGTGCTGGTCTCGGCGTCGGCCGGCGAGGAGGCCGAGGACCCGGAGACCGGCGAGATCCACGTCTACCGGGTCAGCGAGCTCGGGATCGAGCGGTACTCGGCGGGGGCGGGGGTGCACTCGGCCGTCCGTGCGGGCGCGGTGACCGTGCTGGTGTCGGCCCGGCCGGAGACCGCCGGTTCATCCGTACAGGTGTTCCGGGATGGTAAGGAGCTCGCCACCGTTGCCTCGTACGCCGAGCAGCCGGCGCTCACGGCGCACGCGCTGCTCACCGAGGCGGGCACGCGGCGCATCCCGTGCGCCGTACTCCTCCCCACGGGCTATCAGGAGTCGGACGGCCCGCTGCCCGTCCTGATGGATCCCTACGGTGGCCCGCACGGACAGCGGGTGGTCGCCGCCCAGAGCGCGCATCTGACCTCGCAGTGGTTCGCGGACCAGGGCTTCGCGGTGATCGTCGCCGACGGCCGGGGCACCCCGGGGCGTTCGCCCGCCTGGGAGAAGTCGGTCAAGCGGAATCTGCTGCACTCCCTGGACGACCAGGTCGAGGCGCTGCACGGGCTGGCCGGCAGGTTCCCGCTCGACCTCGGGCGGGTGGCGATCCGTGGCTGGTCCTTCGGCGGCTATCTCGCCGGGCTCGCGGCCCTGCGCCGCCCGGATGTCTTCCACGCGGCGGTCGTCGGCGCTCCCGTCACCGACCTGCGGCTCTACGACACCCACTACCAGGAGCGCTATCTCGGCACCCCGCAGGAGGCGCCGGAGGTGTACGCGGCCCACTCGCTCGTCACGGACGACGGGCTCTCGGCCCCGGCGGAGCCGGCGCGGCCGATGATGATCATCCATGGCCTGGCGGACGACAATGTGGTGGTGGCCCACTCGCTGCGGTTCTCGGCGGCACTGCTCGCCGCGGGCCGGCCGCACGAGGTGCTGCCGCTGACCGGGGTGACCCACATGACACCGCAGGAGCAGATCGCGGAGAACCTGCTGCTGCTCCAGGTGGACTTCCTCAAGCGGTCGCTCGGAATGGCCTGAGGGACGGACACGGCGGCGACGCCGTGGGCGACCGGCCAGGACCCTGGAGTCCCGGCCGGTCAACGGCACCCGCACGGCCGTACGCTGATCACCATGCCGTGTCCGTATATCGGTACCGCGTCCGCCGAGTTGCCTGTGTGTTAACGGCCTTGCCGTGATTTACGGCGCTTTGCCCCCCGAATCGGGACCTTCGCCCGGCCCGTCGCCCGGCTCCACACCCGGCCCACCGCCCGGCTCCGGCACCGGCCCGCCGCCCGGCCCCTCCCCCGCTCCGCCGTCGCGCCGCCCGCCCTCGGTGGGCCCGGTCGGCCTCTCCTCCGCGAAGTGACAGGCCGAAGCGTGCGCGGCCGGCCCCGGCTGCCCCCGGAAGACCGCCGGGACCGCCAGCAGGGGCACCTCCAGCTCGCACCGCTCCCGCGCCTTCCAGCAGCGGGTGCGGAAGCGGCAGCCGGACGGCGGATTGGCCGGCGACGGGACATCGCCCACCAGGATGATCCGGTCGCGGTGCTCACGGGCCGTCGGGTCGGGCAGCGGCACGGCGGAGAGCAGCGCCTGGGTGTACGGATGCGTGGGGTGGTCGTAGATCTCCGCGTCCGAGCCGATCTCGGCCACCCGCCCCAGATACATCACCCCGACCCGGTCGGAGATGTGCCGCACGATCGACAGGTCGTGGGCGATGAAGATGTACGAGAGGCCGAATTCGGCCTGGAGGCGCTCCATCAGGTTGATGACCTGCGCCTGGACGGAGACGTCGAGGGCCGAGACCGGCTCGTCGGCGACGATGATCTCCGGCTGGAGGGCGAGGCCCCGGGCGATGCCGATGCGCTGGCGCTGCCCGCCGGAGAACTGGTGCGGGTACCGGTTGATGTACTCCGGGTTGAGCCCGACCACGTCCAGCAGTTCCCGCACCTTGCGGCGCCGGTCGCCCTTGGGAGCCACCTCGGGGTGGATCTCGTACGGCTCCCCGATGATGTCGCCCACGGTCATGCGCGGATTCAGCGAGGTGTACGGGTCCTGGAACACCATCTGGATGTTCCTGCGGACCGCCTTCAGCGCCCGTCCGGACAGCCGGGTGATGTCCTCGCCCCGGTAGCGGATCCGGCCGGAGGTCGGCCGCTCCAGGTTCACCAGCATCTTGGCGACGGTCGACTTGCCGCAGCCGGACTCCCCCACGATGCCGAGGGTCTCGCCGGGTGCCAGGTCGAAGGAGACCCCGTCGACCGCCTGCACCGCCCCGATCTGCTTCTTGAACAGGATTCCCCGGGTCAGCGGGTAATGCTTGACCAGGTCCCGGACTTCCAGAATGGCCTCAGCCATCGAGCGTCTCCTTCCAGAAGTAGCAGGCGCTCCGCCGGTCCCCGGCCACCTCGAACAGCGGGGGGACCTCACCCCGGCAGATGTCCTGGGCCAGCGGGCAGCGGGGGTTGAAGGCGCAGCCGGGCGGGATGTGCAGCAGGTTGGGCGGCAGGCCCTTGATGGCGTAGAGCTCCTGGCCCTTCTGGTCCAGGCGCGGGATCGAGTCCAGCAGGCCCCGGGTGTACGGGTGGGCCGGACGCTTGTAGATGTCGTGGACGGGCGAGGTCTCCACGATCCGGCCCGCGTACATCACCGCGATCTTGTCGGCCACGTCGGCGACCACCCCCAGGTCGTGGGTGATCAGGATCAGGCCCATGTTCAGTTCGCGCTGGAGCTCGGCGAGCAGCTCCATCACCTGGGCCTGGACGGTCACGTCCAGGGCGGTCGTCGGCTCGTCGGCGATGATCAGGGAGGGCTCCAGCGCCAGCGCCATGGCGATCATGATGCGCTGACGCATGCCGCCGGAGAACTGGTGCGGGTAGTCGCCCACCCGGTCCTTGGCCGCCGGGATCCTGACCCGGTCCATCAGTTCGACGGCCTTCGCCTTCGCCCGCTTGCGGGACATCCCCCGGTGGACGATGAACATCTCGCCGAGCTGGTCGCCCACGCTGAGTACGGGGTTGAGCGAGGAGAGCGCGTCCTGGAAGATCATCGCCATCTCGGCGCCACGGATCTTCCGCCGCTGGTCCTCCTTGAGCTTCAGCAGGTCCCGGCCCTTGAACAGCACTTCACCGCCCGCGATCCGGCCGGGCGGCATGTCCAGGATGCCCATGATCGCCTGCGCGGTGACGGACTTGCCGGAGCCCGACTCGCCCAGCACGGCGAGGGTTTCGCCCGCGTCCACCGAGTAGGTGACGCCGTTGACGGCCTTGGCCACCCCGTCGCGGGTGTGGAACTCCACCAGCAGGTCGCGCACTTCGAGCAACATGGGACAGGGCTCCTCAGCGCAGCTTGGGGTCGAGGGCGTCGCGTACCGCGTCGCCGAGCATGATGAACGCGAGCACGGTGACCGCCAGCGCGCCGGCCGGCCAGAGCAGCATGTGCGGGGCGTTGCGGATGTACGGGGAGGCGTCCGAGATGTCGATGCCCCAGGACACGGTCGGCGGTTTGAGCCCCACGCCGAGGAACGAGAGTGTCGCCTCCAGCGCGATGAACGTACCGAGCGCGATGGTCGCCACGACGATCACCGGCGCGACGGCGTTGGGCAGGACGTGCCGCAGCATCATCCGCGAGTTGGAGGCACCCAGCGCCCGTGCCGCCTGGACGAAGTCGTTCTGCTTGATGGTGATCACGGAACCGCGCGCGATCCGGGAGATCTGGGGCCAGCCGAGCAGCACCATGAAGCCGATCACCGGCCAGACGGTGGCACTGGTCACCACGGACAGCAGCACCAGACCGCCGAGGACCACCGGGATACCGAAGAAGATGTCGGTGATCCGGGAGAGGATCGCGTCCCAGAATCCGCCGAAGAAGCCGGCGAGACCGCCGAGGACCGAGCCGACGACGGCGACCCCGAGGCTGGCGAGGACACCGACGACGACCGAGGTCCTGGCGCCGTAAACCGTACGCGTGTAGACGTCGCAGCCCTGCCCGTTGAAGCCGAAGGGGTGGCCGGACTGGGAGCCCTCCTGGGCCTTGGCGAGGTCGCAGGAGAGCGGGTTTCCGTCGGCGATCAGCTGCGGCCAGATCGAGATGATCACCAGGAAGACGATGAACAGCCCCGAGAGGATGAAGATCGGGTTGCGGCGCAGGTCGTGCCAGGCGTCCGACCAGAGGCTGCGGGGCTTTCCGGCGGGGCCGCCGCTGTCCGGGCCCTCGCGTCCGGTCTCCAGGGTCGATCCCTCGCTGGTGGCGAGGTCCATCGCTCCGCCGGCTCCGGTACCGGCGATGGCGGGGTCGCTTTCATCGGGTCGGGGTTCGCGCGGCTCAGGCATACCGGATCCTCGGGTCGAGAACGGCGTACAGAAGGTCGACCAGCAGGTTCGCGACCAGGAAGATGACGACGAGTACGGTCACGAAGCCGACGACGGTCTGGGTGTTCTGGCGCAGGATGCCCTGGTAGAGCTGGAATCCGACGCCGTGGATGTTGAAGATCCGTTCGGTGACGATCGCGCCGCCCATCAGGGCGCCGATGTCGGTCCCGATGAAGGTCACCACCGGGATCAGTGAGTTGCGCAGCAGATGGCGGATGATGACCCGGTGCCGGGGCAGGCCCTTGGCGGTCGCGGTGCGGACGTAGTCGGAGCGCGCGTTCTCGGCGATCGAGGTACGGGTCAGCCGGGTGACGTACGCGAGCGAGACCGAGGCGAGCACCAGTCCGGGCAGGATGAGCTGGTCGAAGGGTGCGGAGGAGGACACCGACGGCTCGATGAGTTTCCACTTCACGCCGAACAGCAGCTGCGCCAGCAGGCCGGTGACGAAGGTCGGGACGGAGACGACCACCAGCGTCAGGATCAGGATGGACGTGTCGACCGGGCGGCCCCGGCGCAGCCCGGTGATCACACCGAAGAGGATCCCGATGACGATCTCGAAGATGATGGCCACGATCGTCAGCCGGATGGTGACCGGGAAGGCCGCGCCCATCAGGTCGACGACCTTCTGGCCGTTGAAGGCGGTGCCGAAGTCGCCGGTGAAGACATGGCCCATGTAGGTCAGGTACTGCTGCCACACGGGCTTGTCGAGGCCGAAGTCCTTGCGCAGCTGGGCTTCGGTCGCCGGATCGCACTGCTTGTCGCCGCAGAGCCCCGCGATGGGGTCGCCCATCACGTTGACCATCAGGAAGATCAGCAGCGTGGCGCCGATGAAGACGGGGATCATCTGCAGCAGACGCCGGATCACATAACGTCCCATGAAGGGCTCCGGGGGTCGGGGTCGTCGGTTGCGTGGACGGCGCGGGCCGGGCGAAAGGTGTACGGCCCGGCGCGCGTCCCGCGCCGGGCCGCCCGCCCTCCGGCGGCCTCCGTCAGTGGACCTTGATCTCGTTGTAGACCGGGACGCTGAAGGGGTTGAGCGCCACGTTCGAGACCCGGTCGGAGTAACCGGCGCTGCCGTTCTGGTACCAGAGCGGGATGGCCGCCATCTGGTCCCGTACGACCGTCTCGGCCTGCTGGAAGACCTGGACCGCCTTCTTCTGGTCGGTCTCCGCGTTGGCCTGGTTGACCAGCTTGTCGAACTGGGCGTTGGACCACTTGCCGTCGTTGGACGAGGCGTTGGTGAAGTACAGCGGCTGCAGGAAGTTCTGGATCAGCGGGTAGTCCATCTGCCAGCCGGCCCGGAACGGGCCGGGCATCTTCTTCTGGCCGATCTGGCTGCGGAAGTCCGCGAAGGTGCCGATCGGCCTGCCGACGCAGGCCTTGTCGTTGCCCAGCGCGTTGTTGATGCTGTTGCAGACGGCGTCGACCCACTCCTTGTGGGAGCCGGTGTCGGCGTTGTAGGAGATCGAGAGCCGGCCGCCCGGGATGCCGCCGGCCGCCTGGATCATCGTCTTCGCCGCGGCCGGGTCGTACTGGCACGCCTTGCCGCAGAGCCCGGCCTTGTAGCCGCCGTCCACGCCGAGGACCGGGGAGGTCCAGTCGGTGGCGGGGGTGCGCGTCTTCTGGAAGATCGTCTCGGTGATCTGCTTGCGGTTGATCGCCATGGACAGACCGGTACGGACCTTGGCGCCGTTCGCGGTGTTCCATCCCTTGTCGTAGTAGGGGAAGGCCATGGTCTGGATGATGCCGGCCGGGGTGTTGATGTACCGGCCGCTCAGGTCGGACTTGACGTTCTTGAGCTGCGCGGCCGGGACGTCGTCGACCAGGTCGAGGTTGCCGGCGACCAGGTCGGTGTAGGCGGTGTTGTTGTCGGTGTAGACCTTGAGGTCGACACCGCCGTTGACCGCCTTGTCGGACCCCGGATATCCCTTCCATGTGCGCAGGGACATCTGGGAGCCCTTGGTGTAGTTCTCGACGGAGTACGGGCCGTTGCCGATGGGCTTGGAGAGCCAGCCCGCGTGGTTCGTGTAGAACGCCTGGGGCAGCGGCGAGAAGGCCGCGTAGCCGAGGGTGTCGGGCCATGTGGAGAACTTCTGCGCCAGCTTGACGGTGAAGGTCTGGGGGCCCGTCACCTTCAGCCCCGAGAGGGTCTGCGCGGTGGGCTGACCGGTCGTGGGGTGGACCTGGTCGAAGCCCGCGATGTACTGGAAGAAGCTGGAGTTCTTCTGGTTGTTCTTGAGATTCGCGCCGTAGTTCCACGCGTCGACGAATGACTTCGCCGTGACCTTCTCGCCGTTGCTGAAGGTCCATCCGCTCTTGACGGTGACGGTGAAGTTCGTCGAGTCCGTGCTGTCGATCTTCTCGGCGAGCGCGTTCTCGGCCGCGCCGGTCTTCGGGTTGTACCGCTTGAGGCCCCGGAAGATCAGGTCGAGGACCTTGCCGCCCTGCACCTCGTTGGTGTTCGCGGGCTCCAGCGGGTTCTGCGGGTCGCCCCAGGAGGAGCGCACCACGCCGCCGGACCCGCCGCTGCCGCTGCTGCTCCCGCCGCTGCTGCTTCCTCCGCCGCAGGCTGTCGCAGCAAGGGCGACGGCCACCGCGCATGCGGCCCACTTGGCGTGCGTGGCTCCACGCATGAAAGTGCCTCCTCGTCAGGCGCAAGTCTCACTTGCCCCCAATACACCCCATAGGTTGCCCAACCGCACTTTCATGGCGGCTGTACGGGCGGGGCCGATATCCGGATGTACGCAATCCGGGGACTCGACGCCCGCATATCGGACGCATTGCCGGATGCTTCCGGATAAGTCGAGAAGATCCACGCCGAGACGCGCGATCAAGGTCAAGATATGCTCAATATTTGGTCATGTATTCGTCAAGATTTCAAAGAGGGGACCAAGGCGACCAGTGATTCATTGACCCTGAATCAATCCCGTTGAAAAGGTCCGCATAGCCCGTGGGCACGACCGCGGAATCCTTCGTCCCCTCCGGGCCAGGAGCGCCATGACTCTCCCAACTTCAGCGGTCAACAACCCTCTTGAGGCGGTTGCCGCGAACAGCGCCGGGAAACCGGAGTCCTCCGCGCCCAAGGGCGGCGCCGGACGCTCGCCCGGCCGGCTCGCCTGGCTGCGGTTCCGCCGCGACCTCACCGGGATGATCTCCGGATACGTCGTGGTCTTCTTCTTCGTGGTGGCGCTCTGCGCCCCGCTGATAGCCAAGCTGTACGGGAAGAATCCGTACGACACCTACGGCCAGGACGATCCCGGTCTGCTCGACGAATTCAGCTTCCCCATCCTCCCGAACGGGGGCATCAGCGGCGACTACTGGTTCGGTGTCGAGCCGGGCCTCGGCCGGGACGTCTTCACCTTCCTGCTCTACGGCATCCGTAACTCTCTGCTGATCGCCACGGTGACGACGCTCCTGGTCACCGCGCTCGGCATCGTCATCGGCATCACCGCGGGCTACCTGGGCGGCAGGACCGACTACCTCATCGGCCGCGTCATCGACATCCTGCTGGCCTTTCCCTCCACGCTCTTCTTCATCGCCTTCTGGCCGGTGATGCTCTCCATCCTGGTCTCGCCGGAGGAGAACACCCCGGTCTGGCTCACCGTCGTCAGCCTCATCTCGGTGATGACGGCGTTCGGCTGGGCCTCCATCGCGCGACTGCTGCGCGGCGAGGTACTCGCCCTGCGCGAAAGGGAGTTCGTGGAGGCGGCGAGGGTGACCGGGGCCTCTCCCGTCCGGATCATCTTCAAGGAGCTGCTGCCCAACCTGTGGACGCCGATCCTCATCCAGGCGACCCTGGCGCTCCCGATGTACGTCACCGCCGAGGCAGGTCTCGCCTTCCTCGGTGTGGGGCTGAGCTCGCCGACACCCGACTGGGGCGTGATGATCCAGCGCGGTTCGGACGTCTATCAGAACGACATCACGTTCATGCTCTTCCCCGGTGTGTCCATGGTGATCTTCGTGATCGCCTTCAACCTTCTCGGGGACTCCGTCCGGGACGCACTGGACCCGAAGACCAAGCGCTGACGTACGACTCCCACTCCGGCCAGGGCGACGGGGCCCGCCGGAGCCGACCCATCCTCTCCATCGACCAGGGCAGGCAGCCATGTCCCTTTCCCGCAGAAACTTCATCATCGCCACGTCCGTCGCGGCCGGCGCCTCCTCCCTCCTGTCCGCGTGCACCAGCGGCAGCACGGGAAGCACCGGGAGCAAGAGCGGCGGGCAGGCGGGCACCGGCAAGTACACCGGCAGCACCGTCGCCATCGGCACCGCGCAGGACTCGGCCGGTCCGGCGCCCGCGGTGGCCGGGGCGCGCAAGGGCGGCGACATCCGGGGCATCGCCCCCGACGACTTCTCCCACCTCGACCCGCAGCGGATCTACTACGCGTGGAACTCCGCGGTCGGCAACCTCTTCATCCGCTGCCTGACCGGCTACAAGATAGCCGCCGACGGCTCCATGAAGCTGGTCGGTGACCTCGCCACCGACACCGGCACCGAGTCCGACGGCGGCAAGACCTGGACCTTCACCCTGAAGGACGGGCTGAAGTGGGAGGACGGCAGCGAGCTGACCGTCGACGACGTCCGCCACGGCATCGAGCGCGGCTTCGCGAGCTTCACCACCGAGGGCGCGGGCTACGCCCAGACCGCCCTGACCGGCAAGACGGACTTCCGCTCGGTCTACAAGGGCCCGTACAGCGGCAAGCACCTGGACTCCGTCGTGACGGACACGGCGAAGAAGACCATCACCTTCAAGCTCGCGCTGGCCCGCCCCGACTTCAACTTCACGCTCGCCATGGCCTCCTACGGCGCGGTGCCGGTCAAGCTCGACACCAAGGAGAAGTACGACAAGGACCCGGTCTCGGCGGGCCCGTACCGGATCAAGCAGCACGCCGTGGACAAGTCGATGACCCTGGCGCGCAACCCGCACTGGGACGAGAAGACCGACCCGATCCGCACCGCTTACCCGGACACCTTCACCTTCGAGTTCGGGCCGGAGGGACTGGCCACCGCGGACCGGATGATCGCCGACTCCGGTGACGACCAGTACGCGTTCATGTCGTACGGCGGTGTTCCGGCCGAGCGCATCCAGAAGGTGCTCACCGACCCGGAGCTGAAGAAGCGCAGCTTCAACGGCCTGCTCACCGGCACCTACTACTACGCCATCAACACCAAGCGGATCCCCGACCTGAAGGTCCGTCAGGCGCTCATCCACGCCTGGCCGCTGGAGCAGATCCGCAAGCTCTACGGCGGCCCTTCGGCCGGTGACTACGCCACCACCCTGCTGAGCCCGGACATCCTGGGCCGGGAGAAGTTCGACGTCTACGACAAGCTGACGAAGCCGCAGGGCGACCCGGAAACCGCGAAGAAGCTGCTGGCCGAGGCCGGCAAGACGGGCCAGAAGATCGTCTACGCCTTCCCGCAGACCCCCACCTACGACAAGACCAAGGTGGTCATCGAGAACGCGCTGAAGAAGGCCGGCTTCAACCCGGTCATCAAGCCGATCGACTCGACCAGCTACTACGACCAGATCCAGCAGATCGACAACCAGTTCGACGTGATGTGGTTCGGCTGGGCCCCGGACTGGCCGACCGGCTACACGATGATCCAGCCGCTCCTCGACGGCGGCACCGTCGCCAACGGTGCCAACAACATCTCCCAGCTCAAGGTGGACTGGGTCGACGAAGCGATCAAGAAGAACGCCGAGATCGCGGACCCGGCCGAGGCCGGCAAGGCCTGGGCCGCGCTGGACAAGCGGATCATGACCGAGGAGGCGCCGATCATCCCCGAGACGTATTCGCGCCGCTTCTACCTGTACGGCTCCAAGGTCGGCGGGGCGCTCTTCGACCCGCTGAACTCCTCCGCCGTCTTCTACAAGCTGTACGTCAAGGCCTGACGCCCACATCCGGGGCGGGGCGCCCGCGCGGCGCCCCGCCCTCCCCCGCCCCCTCGTCGGCGTCTGCCAGGGATACCCATCGCCATGTTCCGCTTCATCGTCCGCCGGACCCTCGGCGCGCTGGTGATCCTGCTGATCATCAGCGCCATCACCTTCGCGCTCTTCTACGTCGCGCCGCGCGACCCGGCGCGGGTCGCCTGCGGCAAGATCTGCACCCCCCAGACCCTGGAGCTGGTACGGCACAATCTGGGGATCTCCGACCCGATCCCGGTGCAGTACTGGCACTGGCTGGCGGGCGTCTTCACCGGGCGTGACTACACGTCGTTCGGCTACTGCCCGGCGCCCTGCCTCGGCTACTCCTTCCACAACCAGGAACCCGTGCTCGGCACCATCCTGGACCGTTTCCCGACCACGCTCTCGCTCTCCGTCGGCAGCGCGGTGGTGTTCGTGGTGGCCGGCATCGGCACCGGCATGATCGCCGCGGTCAAGCAGGGCAAGACGCTCGACAAGGTGGCCTCCTCGGCGTCCCTGATCGGCTCCTCGCTCCAGATCTACATCGTCGGTGTGGTCGCCATGTTCTACCTCTGCGACCAGTGGCACATCCTGGGGCGCCCCCGGGACGTTCCCTTCACCCAGGACCCGGTCGGCTGGTTCAACGGGCTGCTGCTTCCCTGGCTCGTCCTCGCGCTGATCTTCACCGCCAACTACACCCGGATGGCGCGCTCCCAGCTGGTCGAGACACTCAGCGAGGACTATGTGCGCACCGCCCGGGCCAAGGGACTGTCCCGCAGGACGGTCTTCTTCCGGTTCGCCTGGCGGGGCGCGATGGGCCCGATCGTGACGATCTTCGGACTGGACGTCGGCTATCTCCTCGGCGGAGCCATCATCACCGAGAAGACCTTCAGCCTGCACGGCATCGGCGCGCTCTCGGTCAAGGCCGTCCAGGACAACGATCTGCCCCTGCTGCTCGGCGTGGTCCTGGTCGCCGCCGCCGCGATCGTCCTCTTCAACATCGTCGTCGACGCCGTGTACGCCCTGATCGACCCGCGCGTGCGCCTCGCCTAGGAGAGACCCCATGAGCACTCCCTTCCTCTCCGTACGCGACCTGCGTGTGCACTTCTCCACCGAGGACGGCACCGTCAAGGCCGTCGACGGGCTCTCCTTCGAGGTGGAGAAGGGCAGGACCCTCGGCATCGTCGGCGAGTCCGGCTCCGGGAAGTCCGTCACGAACCTGGCCGTCCTGGGGCTGCACGACCGCGAACACACCGCGATCGACGGCGAGATCCTCCTCGAAGGGCAGGATCTGCTGACGGCGACGGAACGGCAGCTGGAGCGGCTGCGCGGCAACAAAATGGCCATGATCTTCCAGGACGCGCTGGCCTCCCTGTCCCCGTACCACACGATCGGGCGGCAGATCTCGGAGACGTACCGCAAGCACACCGGCGCCTCCAGGAAGGAGGCGCGCGACCGCGCGGTCGAGATGCTGAAGCGCGTCGGCATCCCCCAGCCGGACCTGCGGGTCGACGACTATCCGCACCAGTTCTCCGGCGGTATGCGGCAGCGCGCCATGATAGCGATCGCCCTGGTCTGCGACCCCGAGCTGCTCATCGCCGACGAACCGACGACCGCACTGGACGTCACCGTGCAGGCCCAGATCCTGGACCTGCTCAAGGACCTCCAGCAGGAGACCGGCACCTCGATCATCTTCATCACCCACGACCTCGGGGTCATCGCCGACGTCGCGGACGACGTGCTGGTCATGTACGGCGGCCGGTGCGTGGAGCGCGGCACCAAGGCGGAAGTGCTGACGGAGCCCCAGCACCCGTACACCTGGGGCCTGCTGCGCTCCATGCCGAGGCTCGGCTCCCGGGTCGACATACCGCTGTCACCCATCCCCGGCACCCCGCCCAGCCTCCTCAACCCGCCGACGGGGTGCTGCTTCCACCCGCGGTGCGCCTTCACCGACCAGGTGAGCGGCGCGCGCTGCCCGACCGAGCGGCCGGCGCTGGAGCTGGCCGACGGGCGCGGGGCGGCCTGCCACCTCACCGACGGGCAGCGCACCGAGTTCGCCGCCGATCTCGCCGGCTCCCGGCCCCACTGACGTACACGAGACGGGACTTGACCACCATGAGCAGTACGACTCCCCTCTTGGACGTCTCCGGACTCACCAAGCACTTCCCGATCCTGGGCGGCTTCCCGATCCGGCGGACGGTCGGCGCGGTCCAGGCCGTGGACGGGCTGGACTTCTCGGTCGGCGCGGGCGAGAGTCTGGGGCTGGTCGGCGAGTCCGGCTGCGGCAAGTCGACGACGGGCCGGCTGATCACCCGGCTGCTGGAGCCGACCGCCGGCCGGATCACCTACCGCGGGCAGGACATCACCCACGCCTCGCGCAAGCAGCTGGCGCCCGTGCGCTCCGAGATCCAGATGATCTTCCAGGATCCGTACGCCTCGCTGAACCCCCGGCAGACCGTCGGCAAGATCATCGCCGGACCGATGGAGGTCAACGGCATCCACCCGCCCGGCGGCCGCGAGGCCCGGGTGCGCGAACTCCTGGAGACCGTGGGCCTCAACCCCGAGCACTACAACCGCTTCCCGCACGAATTCTCGGGCGGCCAGCGGCAGCGGATCGGCGTGGCCAGGGCGCTGGCCCTGGAGCCGAAGCTGATCGTGGCGGACGAGCCGGTCTCGGCGCTCGACGTCTCGATCCAGGCGCAGGTCGTCAACCTGCTGCAGAAGCTTCAGCGGGAACTCGGCATCGCCTTCATCTTCATCGCCCACGACCTCGCCGTCGTACGGCACTTCTCGCAGCGCGTCGCGGTGATGTACCTCGGCCGGATCGTGGAGATCGCCGAACGCGACGAGCTGTACGGAAACCCGCGTCACCCCTACACGCGCGCACTGCTCTCCGCCGTGCCCCGGGCCACCGCGGACGACGCCCCGGCCGACCGGCGCATCCGCCTCGTCGGTGACGTGCCCTCCCCGGTCCACCCGCCGTCCGGCTGCCGCTTCCGCACCCGGTGCTGGAAGGCGACGGAGAAGTGCGCGAGTGAGGCTCCGCCGCTGGTACGGGTGGCGGGCAGCGGGAACGGTCATCTGACCGCCTGCCACTACCCGGAGGAGGCCAGCACGGTGGTGTCCACGACGGCCGGCAGGACGCTGGGCACACCCGGGCTCGGCACCACCCCCGAAGTCACCGACGCGGGAGCCTGAACCGTCTCGGCACCGGAGGCCCGAACCACCGCCGCCCCGGGGCTCGCGCCTTCGGGGCGCCGCAGGGGTCCCAGGTCCTGTCCGGCGGCGGACAGGACCTGGCGGAACAGGCGCGTCGGTCACGCCAACAGGGCGGCCGTCTCGCGCTGCTCAGGGGTGTCCAAGGCGGTGAAGTGCCCATGCGCGCGCCGCCAGGCACTTCGAGCGGCCCGCTCTCTTTTCTCCAGGCGATGGGCGTGACCGAGGGTGATCAGGGCGCGAGCGTGTTCCAGTCGCTGTCCGGACCGGCGGGCGAGCTGGAGCGCCTGATCGCACGACCGCAGACACTGTTCGCTGTCACCGGCCGCCAACTGGATGGCGGCCAGCAGACCGTGCAGCCTTGGCAGGTCGAGCGGGCTGCCCTCCGCGGCGAGCCGAAGAGACCGGGACGCCTCGTCGTGCGCCTGCTCGTACCGGCCCTGGCGCAAATGGACTCTCGCCAACCCCATCAGCACTCCGACGAACCCCGTGCCCACGCCTTCGGCGACGTCACGCGCGGTACCCAGTCGATCGAGGGCAGTGTCCACGCGGCCCAGTTTGAGCTCGACCACAGCCAGACCGGTCAGGGAATCGATCTGGCTGTTCCTGTTCTCGACCTGCCTGGCGATGCTCAACGCGGCGTCGAACGAGGCGACGGCCTGCTCGTGGCGGCCCGCGTCGCTGTGCACCCAGCCGAACGTCTCGAAGGTCACGCCTTCGGCGTAGATCAGGCCGGTGGAGCGCGACACCTCCATGGCCTTCTCCAGCGCCTCCAGCGCTTGGGGGAACCGCGCCCGCTGTTGCCGGACGATCCCGAGGTTGACCAGGGTCAGCGACTGGAGATGCCGGTCGCCCGACTCCTCGGTCAGCGGGATGTTGGCCAGGAGGCACTCCTCGGCGCTCTCCAGACGGGCGAGCATCAGATAGGCGGAGGCCAGGTTGTTGAGGCCGCGCACCTCGCTGCGGGCGTGACCGAGCCGGCGACTGATCTCCAGTGACTTCCTGTACCGGGGCAGCGCCCTGCGTGCTTCTCCGAGTTGCTTCAGCGCCACACCGCACCCGGTCAGGGCCATGGCCTCGCCGTGGAGCCAGCCCGCCCGTCGCGAGAGTGTCAGTGCCCGCTCGTTCTCCGTCAGTGCCGTGCGCAGATCCGCCATACGCCAGCGGACCATCCCGAGCGAGAGATGCATGGCTGCCTGCCCCACGAGGTCGCCGTCGAGCTTCGCCGCGGCCAGGGCGGTTCCCGCGACGCGCAGCCACTCCACGTGGGTCCGCCGATGGTGCAGCAGGTCCTGCATCGCCTCGACCAGCAGCCACGCATAGCGGCGGGGCCCATGCTCGGCCGCGTGCGCGATGACGACAAGCAGGTTCTCCCACTCGGCGTCGAACCAGGTCGTGGCATCCGCCTCGGCGCTGAATTCCTCCACCGGGGCAACAGGTGCCTCCGCCTCACGCGCCAGGTTGGGCGCCAGGAACCCGCAGACCTCGTTCACTCTCGTGATCATGTCCACGTAGTAGTCCAGGAGCCGGCGGACCGCGCCGTGCCGGTCAGCCTCCGTGTCCTCCTCCCGCCCTCGCTCGGCCGCGTACTCGCGTACCAGGTCGTGGCACGTGTACCGGCGGACAGCAACCTCCTGGATGAGGTGCACCCGCGCCACCGTCGCGAGCAGGACGCGCAGTTCCTCCAGGCCGGAGTTGGCCTGAGCGGCGGTCGCCGCGACCGTGACATCGACGCTCGGTACCAGCCCGAGGAGGCGGAACACGCGCCGGGCCGACGCGGGGAGCGCGACGTAGGAGAGCTCAAGAGCCGCTCGGACCGCAGCGTGCTCGTCTCCCTCCACCCTCAGTTGCGCCAAACGCCCGCGGTCCGTCAGCTCGCGTACATACTGGCCGATCGTCCGGTGTTCCTGATCGGCCAGCCAGGACACGGCGACACACAGGGCGAGCGGCAGGCGGTCACACAGCTCGGCCAACTCCGCCGCCGCTTCCGGCTCGTCGTGAGAACGGCGGGAGCCGGCACCCTGTGCGATCAGGCCGAGCGCCTCCTCCTGGCTCAGGACGTCGAGGGTGAGGCGCCTCGCTCCGTCCAGCGCCACCAGACTCCGCAGCCGGTCACGGCTCGTGATGACGGCCAGGCACTGGGGGTTCGGCGGTAACAACACGCGGACCTGCGCCGGCTCCGCCACGTCGTCCAGCACCAGCAGAATCCGGCGTCTCGCCAGCAACGACCGGTAGAGGGCGATCTGGGCATCCACCGAGACCGGGATGTCCCGGAGCGGCTGCCCCAGTCCTTGCAGCAGGAGTGGCAGCGCCTCGGACACCGACATCGGCTCCGCCCTGTCGAAGCCCCGCATGTCGAGGAAAAGCTGACCATCGGGGAAGTACTCGGCGTTCCGGTGCGCCCAGTGAGCGGCGACGGAGGTCTTTCCCACCCCTGCGGGACCGACGATGAGGACGACCCGGTCGGCACCGGCCCGGTACTCGTCGAGCTGCCGGAGCTGGTCCTCGCGGCCCACGAAACGACCGACCGCGGGGACCTGGCGCGGGAGCGTGCGCTGCCTCTCGCCCGCGGGCTCGCGAGGACTGTCGGCCCCCTCGCTCAGCTCGGGGCCGCCGACAAGCATCCGCTGATGGAGCTGCCGAAGTCGCGGTGTGGGCTCCACCCCCAGGTCCGTCACCAAGCGGGTATGGAAGTCCCGGTACACCTCAAGGGCTTCCGGCAGGCGTCCCAGCTGGTTGAGCGCCAGCATCAGCTGACGCCGCGGCTGCTCCCGCAGGGGCTGATCGGCGATCAGGCGCATCAGATCGGCTACGACGGCTTGACCGCGGCCCAAGGCCAGATTCGCTTCGACGCGACCTTCTACCGCCCCCGCTCCCATCTCCTCGAACCGGTGTCTCTCCGACTCGGCGGCGGGGCCGTTCAGATCCGGGAAGGGCTCTCCCCGCCATAGCTCCAACGCCCGCTCGTACAGCGCGATCGCCTCCTCGTGACGACCGCCGCGCGCCGCTCGGCGTGCCTCGCCGACGAGGACCTCGAACTCATCGATGTCGAGCTCCCCGGGGCAGACGTTCACCAGGTAGCCGGGACTGCGGGTGACGACGCGTTCCTGCCCGTGCGGCCCCAGGGCTCTGCGGACCTCCGCGATGAGCGCCCGTACCCGGGCCGCGGCGGAGGCCGGAAGACTCTCGCCCCAGAGCGAGTCGGCGATGCGGTCCACCGGCACCACACGGTTGGCCCGGAGCAACAGGACTGACATCAGGGCACGTTGCCTGCCGGTGAGCGTCACCGGCCTGCCCTCGACCGTGGTTTCCAGGGTGCCGAGGAGGCGGAAGCAGACAGGCGCAGATATCACGCGGACCACCGTAATCGAAACGGTGACCGACACGGAGACGCCGCACGCCGGGGGTCCGGGGCCATGCGATCTCCATGCGGAAATCGTGCGCCCGGTTGCGAGGATCACAGCCAACTCGGCAGAGAGCCGGCATAGGAGGCTGTGATGGAGATCCGAATCCTGGGATCTGTTGAAGCGCGGGTGAACGACCTACCGGTGGAGCTGCGCTCGGAGCGGGCACGACGCCTCCTGGCCTTGCTCGCGCGGCAACCGTTCGAGTTCGTCGCCGACGACTTCCTGATCGATCGTGTCTGGGACGATGACCGGCCCGTGCGCCCGAGGGACGCGCTCTACACCTGTGCCAGCAGGCTCCGGCAAGCTCTCCGCGGCAGTCGCGGCCGGCCGGCCGATCTCCTTTCCAGGCGCAGAGGCGGCTATCTCCTCAGCGTCGATCCTCAGGCGGTCGACCTGCACAGATTCCGCTTCCTCGTACGGTCGGCCCGCGACGCGGTCCGCCGGGCGGAGAGGACACCAGCCCTGGACCTCTTCGACCAGGCGCTGGCCCTCTGGCGCGGTACGCCTCTGCTGGACCTCGGATCGTCCTGGTCGGACAGGGTACGGGTCGGGCTGGAGCGCGAGTTGCTGTCGGTGCGGGTCGACCGCTCCCAACTGGCTCTGAGCCTCGGCCGACACCTGGAGAGTGTCCCCTCCCTGTATCAGCTCGCCGAGGAACACCCGCTGGACGAAGCCATCGCGGAATTGCTGATACAGGCGCTGTATCGCAGCGGACGCCAGGGCGAATCCCTGGCCTGCTTCGCGAGCATCCGTCAGCGGCTCGTCCAAGAGCTGGGCGACGGCCCCGGCGCCTCGCTGCACCAGTTGCACAGCCGAGTCCTGCGGCGGGATCCGTCCCTGCACGTCGCTGCTTCGCACACTTCCTCCGGCACATGACGTTGGGCTCGGGGCCGCGGCCCCGGTCGCGCTCCCGGCGGAGCAACTCACCAGGGCACCTACGAGCCCGTCTAGCCGGCACCACACGGTTCCCAGCAGTCGCCGGACGGGAAAAAGCCCAGCTGCCTGGCGTCCGGGCTGACCTGCCGGTTGTCCCCGAGCAGGTCAGCCTGCCCGGGGGGGACCCTCTCCGGACAGACAAAGACATTGCCCGGCTAAGATCGAAGATTTTCTGATGACTCGACGTAACCCGCCGCTTGCGTTCCGAAGAGCCTCGCGTAGTCACCATCTGCTTCCATGAGATCGTCGTGCGATCCCAATTCGACAATGCCGCCGTCAGCGAGAACAACGATCTGATCGGCATGGCGGACGGTGCCCAACCGGTGGGAGATGATCAGGCTCGTACGCCCGGTCCGTAGTTGACTGAGCGCCGCATGGATCTCGTACTCGGCTTCCGGGTCCAGTCCCGAGGTCGGTTCGTCGAGAATGAAAAAGTCTCGATCGCTGCGAAGGAATATTCGCGCAAGGGCCACGCGCTGCCATTCGCCACCGGACAGCAGAACTCCCGATTCTTCGTTGCCCTTCTCCGACTCCAGAAAGAATATCCTTGACAGTAGGGTCTCGTAAGCGCGAGGAAGGCTCATGAGTTTCTTGTGGATGCCTGCATGTCCTGCCGCTTCCTGGACTCGTGAAGAGTTGCCGAGAGCGCTCAGATCACCCATCGCCACGTTCTCCGCGGCAGTCATGTCATAATGCATGAAGTCCTGGAAAACGGCACCCAATCTGTCACGGAACTCTTCTACATCCAAGTCCCGGACATCTATTCCGTCCCAAAGAATTTTGCCCCGTGTGGGGTCGTAGAAGCGGCAGAGAAGTTTCACAAGCGTCGATTTTCCCGCACCGTTGAGACCGACGAGCGCCACGGATTTACCGGCTTCTATGCGCAGGTTCACTCCTCGCAACACCCAGGGGTCGTTGTCGGAGTAGCGGAACCAGACATCCCGTAGCTCTATTTCGCCCCTCAGCGGCTCAATTTTGCGGGGCCCTACGGCAAGGGGCAGGTCTCGTTCTGCTTTCGTGACGGCTTCGTAGTGAGCGAACATGACGAGAGCCTCGTGCGCGGTAGCGGTCTGCATCGCGAATTGGGCAAGCCCGGCCTGCACAGCTGCGATTGCCGCGACGAGCATGGTGACGTCCCCGACGGTCAGGATGCCCGAGCCGGCAGCTTGCACCGCCCACAGAAAACCTGCCCCGGCGACGAGGGCCGCCATCAGCCCCAGCCCAGCCTGGATACGAAAGGTATGCCGGTCCATCTTTTCGCGGGCGGTGTTGATCCGTCGACGGTCATCGAGCATTCGATTGCGTAGGAAGCGGCCCAGGGCGTAGAGACGGATCTCCTTCGCTGCATCCACGTTGGACAGCAGTTGGTCGTAGAAGAATTCCCTGCGCTCGGTGGGGCTGATGCTCCATAGCATCCCGGTGCGCTTCCGGGCCAGCAGGACTTCCGCGATGACGACCGGGATACCGAAACCCATCACGAAGACCGACAACTCTGGTGCCATGACCGCGAGTGAAGCGACGAACGCCGTCATTGCGACGACGGATTGGGCGATGCCGATGAAGCCGTCAACCACCTGTAGAGGCGATCGTCCACCAGCCTGCTTGGCGAGTCGGAGTCGGTCCAGGAAGGCAGGGTTCTCGAAGGGGCCCAGGCCGACAATCCTCTCCACCGCTTCGAAGAGATTCCTCTGCGCATGCAGGCCTACCTGCCGTTCCATGCGGGACCGCACACGTGTGGAGGCGTGAGGCACGACGCCTTTGACAAGGCCTAGGACAGCAAGTGCCGCGCCCGGCGTCACGGCCGCCCGCACTCCGTTTCCATCGACGATCTCGTCGAGTGTCAACTTGGTGAGCCATGCGGCAGCCACGGGCAGAAGCGCGTTGGTGGCAGCAAAACCGATGTGCAGGCTCAACATGGGCGACGCGGCCGAGAAGCAGAGCCGGGTCGCAAGGCTGATACGCCGGAAGGCGATCCGAACTTTACTGATCGTCGCCTTTATGTGCAGCTCCATGGTCTCAGCTCGATCGCGAATAGCGAGGAGAGAAGAAAGTAGTCATTTCATCCAGCCGGAGCATGCCTGCTCCGAAAAGAACGGCGGGGCCGGCGAGCATCAGTTGCATTACGGCGCTCGGATCGGGTTGAAATGCCAGCGATGTGATGCCTGCGACGGCCACCACGATCAGAATTGCGTTACGAAGAAGATGGATTGCGGAGACTGTGGATTCGGAACTTCCTGCGCAGGCGCATGATGTGGTCACGCCAGACGCAAGGACTCGACTCAAGTGCGCTGTGAAACCGACGAGCAGAAGGAGTGAGACAACGAACCCGAGAAACGGAAAAATTAGTAGGGCGACCACGGCGAGCAGTTCCATGACAACCGTCGCCGAGGCTAGTACGCGAGCGAACGGCCTACTCAGAGGAAGAGTGAGGGTCAGGTGTGAAACAAGTGGCGCGAGATCCTTTGCCTTCATTGCCGCCGATATACCAAAGAGTGAGATAAGTGACAATTTACTGAATGCCAGAAGGAGTTCCATCAGCTGCTCGCGATCTTCGTTGACTGCGGGAAATACGGCTGCAAGGCCGGCCGGAAGGAGCATCAGCTTCTTCCGGCCGGCCTCGGGTGGTTATATGCTCGCGCAACTGGCGGTGCAGTTAGGCAGGTTGCAGCACCGGATCACACAGCGATTGCCGCCGGTGACGATGCCACTGGGGTCGCAGTACGAGCCGCCCATCGAGCACATCTTGCAATAGCAATCGGGAGCGCATCCGGCAGCCGCCAACGTCTTCGGGAGAAGAAGGTCGGCTACTTTCGCGCCCAGATTCTGAAGAATTCTCATTCTCTTCACCTCCTTTCTTTTTTGATTGCCGCGTGGATCAATCGTCGTATCGGATCGATACTTCAATCGTCCTGCGGAGTTTAGTGACGTTTAGCCTGGTCAGATCTTCCGCCAGACCTTGCCGAGGATTCTGCTGCAAGGGAAAAAGCCGACCTGTCGCGAGTCGAGGCTCACCCTGGGATTGTCGCCGAGCAGAATGTAATGTCCTTCGGGAACTCGCTCCCCGGGGGTGTGGGTTCCTCCGAGCTGGCCTGGCAATACGGGGTCCCCTGCTATGGCGGCAACTCGCTTGATAAGCCATCGCTGACGGGACGGATGCCTGTCCGGACAGCCGAGACCCGCAGGCTCGCTCGGCCATATATGTGCACCGATTGACGGCTCCTGCACCACGACTATTTGCCCGCGCTCAGGAAGCCTGCCACGCCAGACCAGTACTCGGTCTCCGTTCTGCAGTGTGGGTTTCATGCTCAGGCCTTGGACCGTTACCAGGACGATGGAGCGGACGGCCCAATGAATGGTCAGAGCCGTTCCCACAACAGAGGCGATCACCGTCGTGAATATGACCGGCATTCCATGACTTCCCTTACCTGATGGTTCTATCTATTCGGTTGATCCCCGCCGGGGACCGGTGAGCTGGAGAGCTCACCGAGATGGATCGCGGACAACCGTGTCGCACTCTGAGTCGCGTATTTAACGGTGGCATCCCGTCCGACGACAAGATAGACGGGCCATGCTGCGATGTGAAGATCCAGCACGATCCGCGAATCCTCCGCGACATGGACAACCCGTCCGGCGTCACCCAGGCCGTCCTTCAACCAATTCAGTTTGGACGGATCACCCGTAGCTATGGAGACAGCACGCTCCCTCGGGATCCCATGTTTTGCGAGGAACTTCCGATAATCGGGAAGCTGCTGTTGACATCCACCGCAGTCAAGGGAATGGAAAGCTAGAACCCACGGCTCCGTCGTGTCGGTCGGCAGGGAGAACGGGTTGCCGTTCACGTCCATCAGATCCTGGTTCTCCACGATCCGCGTGCCCGGCTTCACCGGGGCGGCAGAGGCAGAACGGATCGCACTGATGTCAGGGCCGGCACCGATGGTCTTCCGCACGCGAAGGGTTAGAGCCACGGCAAGGGCACACGCTGCGCATGATGCGAGCAGGGCGAGTATGGAAAGTATAAATAGCACTCGTTTGCTGCTCCCGTGGAAAGAGTTCGGAGAGATAGGGCGGCGTCAGAGCATTGCGGGTGCTTCCGCCCCTGGTGTGACGAGTCCGGGAAGTTTGGAAACACTCGTCGTTGAGAATTCCACTACTCGCTCGGAAGAGACGACCAGGAACGTGGGCCAGATATATACATGGAGATCGGATCCGATGGTCGACGAGTCGTCCGCATGCACGATTCGACTTGTCCCGCCGATCTCGGTTACGAAGTCCCCGAGGTCTGCAACTTCTCCTGATACCACGGTGACAACCCGGTCCGGGGAGACGCCCTGCTGGAGGATGTATTCCCGAAAGAGTGGAAGCTGAGCTTTGCATCCGCTGCATGTCGTGGACAAGAAGGCCAAAATCCAGGAATCGCCGGCATCGGCGGCCGGTTCGACGGTGTTCCCGTTCACATCGATGAGTTTCCCGAAGTCCGGGACCTCTGTGCCGACCGGCACCGTCGGGGGCCTGTCGTTCCTGAACGCTCCTTCCTCGATGAGAGGATCAAGCAGCTTTTTCACCCTCAAGGAAACCGCGAGAGAAAGAGCACAAGCAGCGCAGGCGACTATGAGGGAAAGGATGACGACGGGGTACAGCGCCATGGCATCTCCGATGGGATGAGAAGGAATTTTTTTCGTTTCGTGGCAACCGTAAGAGCCATCGTCATGAACGGATCAGTGACACTCGTACTGGCAGCCCACGGTGTAGCAGCAGGTCAGCCAGTAACCCTGGCCGTTCTTGCTGTTCAGAATCCTTTCGCATCCAGGTGCGCAGCCGGCCGCCGCGGACGTCTGCGGAAGCAGCCTCTCAGCGACCTTGGCCCCGAATCGACGAACCATTCCGCTCATCACGATTTCTCCCGTCGTGTACCTGCCCTGATCGGGCCGCGCCCCTCTGGCGCCGTCAGCACAGTTTTGTCGCAGCACCTGACGTACATCTTTCAGCGATCTTTCACGGCGGCCCACCCACAGATGACAGGGCGGCGAAAGACATCGGACAGACCGGGGAAGCACTATCGGTCCTTGACGGGGGATCAACGATAAGAGGAGTGGACATGGCAGGAGAGCCGGATGTGCGCCCGCCGCACGAGAAGGCCGAGGAAAAGCGGCCCGATGTGATCGAGATCAGAGTCCTTGACAAGATCGAGACGATTGTCGCGAAGTCAATGACTCGCTGATCAGGCTGCCTCACGTGTCGGCGGGACGAACGGTGCGGAGAGTGGCCGTCCGTCCCGCCGATCGAATATTGACGGGGGATACACCATGCGCTTTCCACGGATAAGGCCTGAGCACAGCCCACACCGATACGACGACGGGACCATTCGGATCGGTGCGGGCATCTACCCCATCGCCGCAGAGATCAAGGACGCGTCCGGCCGGGTGTGGGCGGCGCTCGGCCTCATGGACGGACGGCACACGCCGGAGCAGATCGCCCTCGCCTTGCGCGAGCGGGACGCTTCCCTGAGCGAGGACACCGCCGCGAACCTGGTCGATCAGCTCATGTCATCCGGCTACATCGAGGAAGCGGAGACTCCGGCGCCCGCCGGGCTGAGCTGTCGGGAGATGGTGCGGTACGAACGCAATCACGCGTTCTTCCGGCGTGTGGACCTGCGGCCGGGGGCGGACGCGTGGGACGCGCAGACCCGGCTCAAGCAGTCTCGGGTCGTCGTCCTCGGAATGGGCGGCACGGGCAGCCACACGGCGTGGGCCCTCACTGCGGCCGGCGTCGGTCGACTCCACTGTGTGGACCCCGACATCGTCGAGGTCTCCAATCTGACGAGGCAGGCGCTCTACACCGAATCCGACATCGGCCGGCCGAAGGTCGAAGCAGCCGCCGAAGCTCTCGAAGCGCTGAATTCCGAAACGGCGGTGACCTGCGAACAGCGCATGGTGGACTCGGAAGAGGCTCTGTTCGACCTGGTGTCCGGCTTCGATGTACTCGCCCTGTGCGCGGATGAACCCCGGGACGAGGACATCGACAGAACGACCAGCCGTGCGTGTGCCGCCGCCGGTCTTCCCTGGGTCTCCGCCGGCTACAACGGTCCCCTGATCACGGTGGGGGTCTACGCACCTCAGGGCCCGTGCTGCGAGTGCGTCGCGGCAGGCGAGGAAGCCCGTCTGAGACCGGGGCCTGTCCCGCACCTCGGAGGACCCGGTGTGATCGCTCCCTCGGCCGGGATCTCCGGTCATCTGCTCGCCTACGAGATCATCTCCCTCCTGACCGGCGTCGCACCGCAACCCCCCGGCTATGTGCGCGGAATCAATCTGCTCGCTCCCGATCAACTGATCTACGTCCGGCACCCCGCGCGGGCGGATTGCACGACATGCCATGCGTGACTCAGGGCGGAGCGACGGCTCACCGGCGGGCGCGATGACGCGTGTGGACTTTCATCGCCTGGGGTTCCGCGAGGACGGCGACGAATGGATCGTGGGCCGGGCGGGGACGGGAGTATGCGTCGCGCTGCCTCCGGAAGGGGCTCTCGCTGTCCGGCTCCTGGCGTCCGGGGCCACGGTGGAGGAGACACGGAGACGGCTGGGAGCCGAGACGGAACGCACCGTCGATGTAGCGGGCTTCGTCCGCGACCTGGCCCGGGTGGGGCTCGTGTCGTCGATCGACGGCAGGGCCGTTCCCGCGCGGGACATCGCGTCGCCCACGCTCCCCGGAGTCCGCCCGCGGCACGTGCGCTGGACGCTCAACCCACTGCTGCACGGCGCCCTGCTGACGGTCGGTGTGTCAGGGCTGGTGGCGGCGGCGACGCACCCGCGTATCGTCCCGCGCTGGAGCGATGCCCTCTGGACCAGTCACGGCACCTTCGTCCTGCTCGGTCAGTCAGCACTGACCTGGCTGTTCATCGCACTGCATGAGCTGGCCCATCTGTTCACCGCTCGCGCGGCGGGAGTCCTGGGGACGATCCGGCTGGGCACAAGGCTGCAGTTCCTTGTCGTCCAGACAGATGTCTCCGGCATCTGGCTGAAGGATCGCCGGACGCGTATGACCGTCTATCTGTCCGGCATGGTGGTGGATCTGGCGGTGAGCGGGGGGTCCCTGCTCGCCATGGCGATATTCGGGAAGCATCCCTTGCTGTCGCTGATGGCGCTCACCGGACTGGTAGCGGTATCACTCCAGTTGATGGTGTTCACGCGTACCGACCTCTACTTCGCACTCCAGGATCTGACGCGCTGCCGCAACATGTACGGCGACTCGCTCAGGTATCTGAGGTACGTCATCGCTCGGTCGGTGGGCCGCCGGCCGACCAATCCTCTCGCGAGTGCGGGCATGCGCGTCGGCGAGCGACGCGCTCTGCGCACGTACACCGTCCTGCTCATGGTCGGCACGTGCGCCGCTCTCACGCTGGCGTTCTTCGCCACCACGCAGGTGTCCTGGCCCCTGCTGCGCCACTCGTTCGACCGCCTCTCAGCTCCCCGGAGCTGGCTGGAGGCGGCCGACGCCGCGACGACGTTCGTCATCGTGGCGGGACTCCAGCTGCTGTGGGCACGGACCTGGTGGCGCACACACGGCCCGCAGGTCCACCGGCTGCTGCGAGTCGCGGTCGACACGCGACGCCGTGTCCGGTAGCAGGCACACATACGGAGCGGCGCCCGGAACCGAAAGGTTCCGGGCGCCGCTCCGTACATCGCTCGCTCTTCCTCCCGTACGCGCACGTGCACGCCCACGCCTACGGGAAGAGGTCACACCGCGCGGATCACGCCGCGTGGATGACGTCCTTCTCCTCCGCGAAGTGGCACGCCGACTCGTGTGCGGCCAGCGTGTCCACACCCCGGAAGCGCTCCGGGATCGCCAGCAGCGGCATCTCGGTCGCACACCGCTCCTGCGCCTTCCAGCAGCGGGTGCGGAAGCGGCAGCCGGACGGCGGGTTCGCCGGGGACGGGACGTCACCGGTGAGGATGATCCGCTCGCGGCCCTCGCGGGCCTCCGGGTCGGGCACAGGGACCGCCGACAGCAGCGCCTGGGTGTAGGGGTGCGTCGGGTGGTCGTAGATCTCGCTGTCCGTACCGATCTCGGCCATCTTGCCGAGGTACATCACGCCGACCCGGTCGGAGATGTGCCGGACGATCGACAGGTCGTGCGCGATGAAGATGTAGGACAGGTTGAACTCGTCCTGGAGCTTCTCCATCAGGTTGATGACCTGCGCCTGGACGGAGACGTCCAGGGCCGAGACCGGCTCGTCGCAGATGATGATCTCGGGGTTGAGCGCGAGACCACGGGCGATGCCGATGCGCTGGCGCTGACCGCCGGAGAACTGGTGCGGGTACCGGTTGATGTACTCCGGGTTCAGACCCACGACATCGAGCAGCTCCTGCACCTTGCGGCGCCGGTCGCCCTTCGGAGCCACCTCGGGGTGGATGTCGAAGGGCTCGCCGATGATGTCGCCGACCGTCATACGCGGGTTCAGCGAGGTGTACGGGTCCTGGAACACCATCTGGATGTTCCTGCGGACCGCCTTCAGCGCGCGCCCGGACAGCTTGGTGATGTCCTGGCCCTTGAAGAAGACCTCGCCCGCCGTCGCCGTCTCCAGCGTCATCAGCAGCTTGGCGACGGTGGACTTGCCACAGCCGGACTCGCCGACGATACCGAGGGTCTCGCCCTGGTAGAGGTCGAACGAGATGCCGTCGACGGCCTTGACCGCGCCGACCTGCTTCTTGAAGAGGATGCCCTGGGTCAGCGGGAAGTGCTTGGCCAGGTTGCGGACCTGGAGAATCGGCTCCCCGCGCTCCACGGGCGCGTTGATCGCGGCCTCGACCCGCGCCACCTCGTCGGAGACAGCTCCGGCCTCGTTCTTACCGACCTCAGCCATGGATCGTCTCCTTCCAGAAGTGGCACGCGCTGCCGCGACCGGCCAGCTCGCCGCCGTCCCGCTCGGTCACCTGCAGCAGCGACGGAACGTCGGTACGGCAGATGTCCTGCGCCATGGGGCAGCGCGGGTTGAACGCGCAGCCCGCCGGGACCTTGAGCAGGTTGGGCGGCAGGCCCTTGATGGCGTAGAGCTCCTGGCCCTTCTGGTCCAGGCGCGGGATCGACTGCAGCAGGCCCTTGGTGTACGGGTGGGCCGGCCGCTTGTAGATCTCATGCACGGGCGCGGTCTCGACGATCCGGCCCGCGTACATCACCGCGATCTTGTCCGCGACGTCGGCGACCACGCCGAGGTCGTGGGTGATCAGGATGAGACCCATGTTGAACTCACGCTGCAGTTCCGCGAGCAGGTCCATCACCTGGGCCTGGACCGTCACGTCGAGCGCGGTGGTCGGCTCGTCCGCGATGATCAGGTCCGGCTCCAGGGCCAGCGCCATGGCGATCATGATGCGCTGGCGCATACCGCCGGAGAACTGGTGCGGGTAGTCGTTGACCCGCTCCTTCGCCGCCGGGATGCGCACGCGGTCCATGAGCTCGATGGACTTGAGCTTGGCCTCCTTCTTGGAGAGGCCCTGGTGCACCCGGAACATCTCGCCGAGCTGAGTGCCGACGGAGAGGACCGGGTTCAGCGCGGAGAGCGCGTCCTGGAAGATCATGGCGATCTTCTGGCCGCGGATCTTCCGGCGCTCCTCGTTGGACATCTTGAGCATGTCCTGGCCGCGGAAGAGGATCTCGCCCCGCGGGATCTTGCCCGGCGGCATGTCGAGGATGCCCATGATCGCCTGGGCGGTCACGGACTTGCCGGAGCCCGACTCACCGAGCACGGCGAGGGTCTCGCCGGCGCCCACCGAGTAGTTGACTCCGTTGACGGCCTTGGCCACGCCGTCCCGGGTGTGGAATTCGACGTGCAGGTCCCGTACTTCGAGCAGCGGGCTGCTGTCGTTGTCTCCGGCGCGAGGCGTCGGGACGTTCGCGGTCTTGTCGTTGATGGTCAACGTACGTCCTCCTAGCGCAGCTTGGGGTCGAGGGCGTCGCGTACCGCGTCGCCGAGCATGATGAACGCGAGGACCGTGACGCTGAGCATGCCCGCCGGGAAGAACAGGGCGTGCGGAGCGGTCCGGATCACGTTCTTGGCCGACGAGATGTCGATGCCCCAGCTGATCGTCGGGTCCTGCAGGCCGATGCCGAGGTAACTCAGCGTGGCCTCCAGGGAGATGTAGCCCCCCAGTGCGATCGTCGCGACCACGATCACCGGTGCGACGGCGTTCGGCAGGATGTGCCGCAGCATGATCCGGCCGGTGCCCGCCCCGAGCGCCTTGGCGGCGGTGACGTAGTCGGCCGCCTTCGTGGTGATCACGGAGCCGCGCATGACACGGGCCATCTGGGTCCAGCCCAGGAACGTCATCGCGAAGACGACGCTCCACACCGTGCGGTTGGTGAACGCGTTGAGGATGACCAGCGCGCCGAGCATGATCGGGATACCGAAGAAGATGTCGGTGACCCGGGAGATGACCGTGTCGATCAAGCCGCCGAAGTAACCGGCCGCCATACCGGCGAGGCCGCCGAGCAGCGTCACCGCCGCCGTCACGCAGATACCCACCGTGATCGACGCACGGGCGCCGTACAGCATGCGGGAGTAGATGCTGCGGCCCTGGCCGTCGTAGCCGAACCAGTCGGCCTGGAACAGGTGACCGTAACTCGGCGGCGTCAGGTAGTGGTTGCGGAGGTCCGCGGCCCGGGGGTCCACCGAGGTGAACAGCCCGGGGGCCAGCGTGATGAGGATGAGGCCCAGGATGAGCAGCGCCGAGACGATGAAGATCGGCTTGCGGCGGAGTTCACGCCAGGCGTCGGACCACAGGCTGCGGGCCTTCTCGGACTTCTCTGCGAGGACCGGCGGCGTGCCCGGCTCTTCGATCTGGGTCTTCTCGATGGTGGCGTCAGGCATACCGGATCCTCGGGTCCAGGACCGCGTAGAGCAGGTCGACGATCAGGCTGGCCACCAGGTAGACGAGCACGAGGACGGTGACGAAGCCGACGACCGTGGCGCCTTCCTTCTGGTTGACAGCCCGGTACAGGGCGTTTCCGACACCCTGCACGTTGAAGATGCCCTCGGTGACGATCGCGCCGCCCATCAGGGCCCCGAGGTCGGTGCCGAGGAAGGTGACCACCGGGATCATCGAGTTGCGCAGCAGGTGGCGGACGATGATCCGCCTCTTGGGCAGACCCTTGGCCACGGCGGTACGCATGTAGTCGGCGCGGATGTTCTCCACGACGGTGGTGCGGGTGAGCCTCGCCACGTAGGCCAGGGACAGCGAGCCGAGAACGATGGCCGGCAGCAGCAGCTGCGTCATGTTCATCGAGTCCTGCACCGTGGGGGTGACCCAGTGGAGGTTGTCCGCGAAGATCGTCTGGAAGACGTACGCGAGGACGAAGACCGGTATGGAGATGACCACGAGGGTCAGCACCAGCACGAGCTTGTCGGCGAGTTTATTGCGTCGGATACCGGAAAGGACTCCGAGAGCCACACCGAGCACCAGCTCGATGAGGAAGGCCAGCAGAGCCAGCCGGATCGTCACCGGGATGGCCTCGCCGATGACGTCCGTCACCTTGCGGCCGGCCATCGTGGTGCCGAAGTCGAAGTGCAGCAGGTTCCAGATGTAGTCCCCGTACTGCTTCCACAGGGGCTGATCCAGACCGAGTTGATGCTTGATGGCGGCGAGCTGGGCGGGGTCCGCCGCCTTGTCGCCCCACATGGCCCTGACGGGGTCGCCCGGCAGGGCGTAGACCATCAGGAAGATGAGCAGGGTGGTCCCGATAAAGACCGGGATCATCTGGAGCAGTCGCCTCGCGACATAACGCCCCATCGTGCCTCCATTGGTGTGTCGGCGCGACGGCGGCCGACGCACTCCTCCCCTCGCAGGAGAGAGAGAACGCCGGCTGCCGTCTTCACAGGTGCCTGCTCCGCGTACGGAGCGTGGGGGTGGGCCGAGCTCTGCCGACCACCTGAATTACTTCTGCTTGACCTCGACCTGGGTGAAGACCGGGTCACCGAACGAGTCGTACTTCACGTTCTGGACGTTCTTCGACCAGCCGGAGTTGGTCTTGTAGTACCAGAGCGGGATGGACGGCATGTCCTTGGCCAGAACGGCCTCGGCCTGCTGGTACAGCTCGGTGGTCTGGTCGACCGAGGTGGCCTTGTCGGCCTCCTTGGTCAGCTTGTCGAACTCCGGGCTGGAGTACAGCGAGTCGTTCGCGGAGGCGCCGGTGCCGTAGATGTCCCGGAGGAAGTTGGCGTTCAGCGGGTAGTCCTGCACCCAAGCGGAGCGCATGATGCTGTCGACCTTGTGACCGTCGATGAGGTCACGCGCGGTCTTGAAGTCCGGCTTCGGGGCGCCGGTGCAGTCCACACCGGTGGCCTGGCGGATGGAGTTGCAGGTGGCGTCCACCCACTCCTTGTGACCGCCGTCGGCGTTGTACAGGATGGTGACCTTGTTGTTCGGCACACCACCGCCGGCCTTGATGAGCTCCTTGGCCTTGGCCGGGTTGTAGACGCAGGCCTCGCCGCAGATGCCCTTCTTGTAACCCGCGACGCCCGGGGGAACCCAGCTGTCGGCGGGCTGACGCGAGCCCTGGAGCACCGTCTTGGTGATGGTGTCGCGGTCGATCGCCATGGACAGGCCCTGGCGGACCTGGGCCTTGTCGGCGGCCTTCCACTCGGGCTTGTACATCGCGAAGGCGATGGAGGTGATGCCACCCTGCGCCTGGTCGACCGCACGGTCACCCAGGTCGGCCTTGTAGTTGGTCAGGTCGGTCGGGTCGACCTGGTCCAGGACGTCCAGCGTGTCGGACGTGAGCTCCTTGTAGGCAGCCTCGGCCTGGGTGTAGTTCTTGAAGACGATGCCGCCGTTCTTCGGCTTGTCGTCGCCCTTGTAGCCGTCGTAGGCGGCCAGCGTGACGGCCTTGTTGTGCTCCCACTTGACGAACTTGTAGGGGCCGTTGCCGATCGGGCTCTCGCCGTACTTGGCCGGGTCGGTGTAGAAGACCTTCGGCAGCGGGGAGAAGGCGGTGTAGCCGAGCTTGTACTGGAAGTACGAGACCGGGGCCGTCAGGTCGATCGTGAAGTGCGTGTCGTCGACGACCTTGAGGCCGGACATCTTGTCCGTCTTCGGGTCACCCTTCTCGGGGTGGACGTCCGCGTAGCCGGCTATGTCCGAGAACCAGTTGCTGTTGATCTGGTTGCTCTTCGTGTTGGCGGCCCAGTTCCAGGCGTCGACGAAGGAGGCGGCCGTCACGGGGGTGCCGTCGTGGAAGGTCCAGCCGGCCTTGATCGTGACCGCGTAGTGCTGTGCGTCCGTGGTCTCGATCTTCTCGGCCATGGCGTTGCGCAGCTTGCCGTTGGACGGGTCGTAGTCGACCAGGCCACGGAAGAGGTTCTTGACGATGCGACCGCCGCCGACCTCCATGGCGTTGGCGGGCTGCAACGGGTGCTGCGGTTCGGTGCTCTGGTAGCTGTAAACGCCCTTGGCGTTCACGGCGGACTTGCTCTCGCCCTTGCTACCGGAATCACTGCTACCGCAAGCGGTCGCAGCCAGCGCGACGATGGTCGCGCCCACGACCCACTTGGCGCTCTTGGCACCACGCATGGGTTCCTCCTCATGAGTCCACTGATCACTACAAGAAGGGCACTGTTCTACGCGCGCTGACACCCCTGACAGCGAGCACGTATGAGCGCCCTGAGTGTGCTCGTGAGTCGGCGCTCCCACAGCGCATGACCCATTGACCCGAGCTCAATGGAGCCAACTATTAAGTACAGCGGGGCCATAAACCACACTTAAAGGGTCTCGTTTTGACAACATCGAAGCACCCCGTACGCCCGAAATCCGGACAAAGTGAGTACAGACAGACACCCGCGAAACGGACCGTTAACACAAGTTCCGGAGAGCGGCGGTCGATATCCGGACATCGGGGAAGCGAAAATCGATTGACGAACGGCCCGGCCCCCCGCGATGTCGCGGGGGGCCGGGCCGTCGGTGTGACGAAAACGTCAGGCGTCTCGCCGGACGCCCGCCGGATCAGCCGTGCTTGGCGCGCGAGGCGGTGCGGCCACGCTGCTTCTGGTCCAGGACGACCTTGCGGATACGGACCGTCTCCGGGGTCACCTCGATGCACTCGTCGTCGCGGCAGAACTCCAGGGACTGCTCCAGCGAGAGCCTCCGGGGCGGCACCACGTTCTCCGTGTTGTCCGCGGAAGCCGCACGCATGTTGGTGAGCTTCTTCTCCTTGGTGATGTTCACGTCCATGTCGTCGGCGCGTGAGTTCTCACCGATGATCATGCCCTCGTAGACCTCGGTGCCGGCCTCCGTGAAGATGACACCGCGCTCCTGCAGGTTGATCATCGCGAAGGGGGTCACCGAGCCCGAACGGTCCGCGACCAGCGAGCCGTTGTTACGGGTGCGCAGCTCGCCGAACCACGGCTCGTGGCCCTCGAAGATGGAGTGGGCGATGCCCGTGCCACGCGTCTGCGTCAGGAACTCCGTACGGAAGCCGATGAGGCCGCGGGACGGGACGATCCACTCCATGCGGATCCAGCCCGAGCCATGGTTCGTCATGGTCTCCATACGGCCCTTACGGGTCGCCATGAGCTGGGTGATGGCACCCAGGTGCTCCTCGGGGGAGTCGATGGTCATGCGCTCGATCGGCTCGTGCGTCTTGCCGTCGACCTGCTTGGTGACCACCTCGGGCTTGCCGACGGTCAGCTCGAAGCCCTCACGGCGCATCTGCTCGACGAGGATGGCCAGGGCCAGCTCACCACGGCCCTGCACCTCCCAGGCGTCCGGACGCTCGGTGTCCAGGACGCGCAGCGAGACGTTACCGATGAGCTCGCGGTCGAGACGGTCCTTGACCTGGCGGGCGGTGACCTTGTGGCCCTTGCCGCCCTTGCCGACGAGCGGCGAGGTGTTGGTACCGATGGTCATCGAGATCGCGGGCTCGTCGACCGTGATCAGCGGCAGCGCGATCGGGTTCTCCGGGTCGGCCAGGGTCTCGCCGATCATGATGTCCGGAATACCGGCGATCGCGCAGATGTCACCCGGGCCCGCCTTCTCGGCCGGCCTGCGGGTGAGCGCCTCGGTCATCAGCAGCTCGGTGATGCGGACGTTGGACATCGTGCCGTCACGCTTGATCCAGGTGACGGTCTGTCCCTTCTGCAGCCAGCCCTGCTCGACACGGCAGAGCGCGATACGGCCGAGGAAGTTGTCGGCGTCCAGGTTGGTGACGTGCGCCTGGAGCGGCGCCTCGTCGTCGTACTCCGGAGCCGGGACGTGCGCCAGGATCGTGTTGAAGAACGGCTCCAGGCTGTCGCTGTCGGACGGAACCGTGCCGTTCTCCGGCTTGGTCAGCGAGGCGACACCGTCACGCGCGCACGCGTAGACGATCGGGAACTCGATCTGCTCCTCGGTCGCGTCCAGGTCCAGGAAGAGGTCGTACGTCTCGTCGACGACCTCGGAGATCCGGGAGTCCGGGCGGTCCGTCTTGTTGATGCACAGGATGACCGGCATCTTCGCCGCGAGGGCCTTGCGGAGCACGAAGCGGGTCTGCGGAAGGGGGCCTTCCGAGGCGTCGACGAGCAGCACGACGGCGTCCACCATCGACAGGCCGCGCTCGACCTCACCACCGAAGTCGGCGTGGCCGGGGGTGTCGATGATGTTGATCGTGATCGGGTCGCCGCCCGTCTTGGGGTGGTACTTCACGGCCGTGTTCTTGGCCAGGATCGTGATGCCCTTCTCACGCTCCAGGTCGTTCGAGTCCATCATCCGGTCGTCGAGGTGCTCGGCGGCGTGCGCGGCGAACGCGCCGGCCTGCTTCAGCATGGCGTCGACCAGAGTGGTCTTGCCGTGGTCGACGTGGGCGACGATGGCGACGTTACGGATGTCGTGGCGCGTGGGCATGCTGGCTGGCGCTTCTCTCGATCGTGGGATGCGGCGTCATTTCCTCGTACGCCCACCGGGCGGACACGCCACGGCTTGTCCCATGGTACGGGGCCGACGTGACAGAGGCTTCCCGGGCCGATCGGGGACGCGGGAGCACAGCGCCCGGACACCGGCGCGGACCGGCCCGCCGGGGAGGCCGGCGGGCCGGGGAAGTGATCGCGTTCCGTGCCGGTGAAGCGGCTCTGACCTGCTACTTCTTCCGGGGCTTCAGGCTCGGGAGCGGCCCGGAGGAGCCTCCCTTCCTGAACCCCATGTCCTGGTAGCGGGGGGCGGCGAAACCGAAGGCTCCCGCGTTCATGAGCCCCTTCTTGGCGGCCATCAGCTGCGGACGCTGATAGAGGGGGATGGACCCGGCCGCCGCCCAGATCCGGGCATCGGCCTGCTTCAGCAGATCACCGGCCGCGCGCTCGTCCAGCTCGGAGGCCGCCTGGTCGAAGAGCTGGTCGATGTGGTCCGTACCCACCCGGGTGTAGTTCTGCTCCACCTGGAGCGAGCCGTCGCCGGCGGGCACCGGCTTGGCGAAGATCGGCCGGCCGTCGGTCGCCGGGTAGGCGGTGGCGGGCCAGGAGTAGAGGGCCAGGTCGTACTCGCCCGAGGCGATGTGGTCCTTGAAATAGCTGTCGTCGGCGACCTTCGTGATCTCCGTGTGGATGCCGATGCGTTCGAGCATCCGCGAGATCCGCTCGCCCACGGCGCGCAGCGACTCCGAGCCCTGGCCGGACGGCAGGACGAAACGGAGGGTGAGGGACTTGCCGTCCTTGCCGAGCGGACCGGCCTGGGGGGCGGGGGCGGCCGTGCCGCGCGGGGCGTAGGCCCCCGCCATGCCACCCGGCTTCTTGTCCTGGGGCTCCTGGGCCTTCAGCGCCTGCTGCCGGGGTTCGGTGTCGTCGAGGGCCGCGGCCTGACCGAGCAGGGCGGCGCCCTGGAAGGCGGCGGCGGGGGCGGGCGCGAGGACGTGCGTGGCCTTCTCGGGGCGGGTGGCCGCGGCCTGACCGGGCTTGTCGTCACCGACGATGTACGTGCCCTCGTCGGAGGCGGCGTCGCTCTTCGCGCCGGTTTTCGTGTCGCTCTTCGCGCCGGTCTTCGTGTCGCTCTTCGCGCCGGTCCCGGAGGCCCCCTTCTTCTCGTCGGCCTTCTTCCCGCCGCTCTTCTCCCCCACGCTTCCGGCCTTGACGCCCTCCGGCTTCTTCCGGGCACCGCCCTGGACCCAGCCCGCGTCGGTCAGCAGCGCCTGCGCCTCGTGCGTGTCCTCCTTGCCGAGCGCCGCGCTGTTGTCCGCGTACGCCTGCTGGCCGAAGAGCGCCAGGTGGCTGCCGAGCGGCCGCGAGGGCAGACCGAGCGGCTTGAGTACGGCGTCGGCGAGCTCCTGGCGGTTGAGGGCGCGGGCCACCGCGCGCCGTACCCGCTCATCGGCGAGCGGTCCCGACTCACCGTTCAGCGCGAGCTGGGTGTACGCGGGCTCCAGCGACTTGCGGACGGCGAAGCCGCGCAGGGACCGCTGCTCCTTGGCGTACTTCCCGACCGCCGCGGCGGTCTGCTCGCGGGCCTGCCGCGCCGCCTCGGCCTTCTCGTCGTCCGAGCCGTGCGCCAGCGCCCAGGACCGGAGCGCGGAGGCCGGGGTGATTCCGGCGCCCGGACCGTGGGTGAGCGGCTGCCCGCCGGCTCCGCCGTCCCGGGCCGCCAAGGAGATACGTTTCGTCGTACCGCTGTCGATCTCCGCGAGATCGAGCTTGCCGGCCGCGAGCGCGGCGGCGCGCTGCCCCCTGGGGATCGTGCGCAGGACGATCGAGTCGAGCTTGGCGGGCGCTCCCCACCAGTGCGGGTCGCGGACGAGGGTGACCTCCCGGTCCTTGCTGTTCACCGACTTGACGGTGAAGGGCCCCGCCGTCGTCTTCAGAGTCTTCCTGGCCCCGTCGTTGAAGGTGTTGGCGGTCCCCGTCACATCCTTGGGATACAAGGGGGTGAAGAGGGACTTCCAGTCCGCGTAGGGCTTGTTGAAGGTGACCCGGACCTCCAGGTTGTCGGCCCCGCGCTCGACCTTCTCGATCCGCTCGTACCCGGCGTTGTGTGCCGTCCAGTACGCGGAGTCCTTGCCGCTCAGCGCGCGCCACTGCGCCTCGAAGTCCGGCGCCCCCATCTCCCGGCCGTCGCTCCAGACGGCCTGCTGGTTGAGCTTGTAGAGCACCACCTGCTTGGGCTCGCGGGCGACGATCTTCGCGGATTCGAGGTACTCCGGATTGCGCTGCGGACGGCCGCGCTCGTCGAGGGTGAAGAGGGCGGGCAGTACGGCGCCGGCGATCCGGTTGGTGGAGGCGTCGGCGTCGGCCTGGAAGGCGTTGAGCGTCGCGGGCATGGTGTCGATCGCCCAGCGCAGCGTGCCGCCCTGGCTGACCCAGTTCCGTCCGGCGGGTGCGATGTCCGGGGCGGCGGCCGCCGGGGTGTCGTTCCCGTTCCCGCCCGAGCCGCACGCGGACAGAACGGGCAGGGCGAGCACACCGGAGGTGAGGAGAGCGACGGAGCGGAGCGTCCGGGAGCATGTCCTCCCGCGTGGGGCGCCGACGTGGGACATGGCTTGTACCTCTTCGTCCTGTTTGTGGAATTTAGAGATGATCACACCTATTGCCCACCCACTGAAAGGGACCGACACGGAGAGGCGGCGCAGACACGGCGGGAGGCGCCGCGAAACCCACCCGTGCGGCCCAACGGGCAGCGCGACGGGCAGCGCGGTGGGCGCGGCGCCCGGCCGGGCACGCGGAAGGCCCGAAAAGCCGGGAAAGAGTAGGAGGAGCCCTCGAAAAAAGCCGTACCGCCCGGCGCACCTTCACAAGCGGGCATGTGACGCGCGACACTCTCAGGCGCGTACAGAGCCCGCTGAGGGGTGTCACCCTCAGACCCCCCTGCCGTTCGCGACTGTGGAAGTGAGGGCAACTCATGTCCGTACAGGACGAATTGACAGCGGTACGACGCCGCTTGGACGACCTGGTCCGTACAGTCGGGCAACTGGAAGCGAGTCTGGCGCAGCGGCGCGACGGCGAGCCACGGCCTCAGCCGGCCGGCCGGGCCCACGAACTCGTCACCATCTCCGACACCCCGTACAACAGCGCTCTGTGGACGGACTCGGACGACGAGGGCCTGGGAGTACGCGACCGGCGGGCGCCCTGATCCGTCAGGTCATCGAAGCGGTGACACGACAGCGGGGGCCCCAGTCCACGAGCCCGCGCCGGGGCCAGGGGCCCCCCCCCCGCGCCAGGACAAGGGCCCCACCCCCCCGGCCGCCCCGGGGCGGGACCCAAGCGGGGGGGGGGTGGGTGCCCGCGCGGGGGGGGGCCCCCCCCCCCGCGCGCGCGCCGCGCCGCCCCCCCCCGCGGGGGGCCCCCCCCCCCCCCCCGCGCGCCGGCCCCCCCCCCCCCCGCGCCGGCTCCTGGACATGGGCCCCTCCCCCGGGTCAGCCGAGGAGCTTCACGATCGCGTCGGTCGTGTCGGTCTCGCCGAGCTTCGGGAAGACCTTGTCGATGCTGTTGCGGTGCATGCCCTCGTCCATGTCCGCCACCGCGTCCGTCACGACGGTGACGTGATAGCCGTACTCGTGGGCGGAGCGCGCGGTGGACTCCACACCCCTGCTGGTCGCGACCCCGGTCAGCACGACCTGGGTGACGCCACGGCGGCGCAGCCGCAGGTCGAGGTCGGTGCCGTAGAAGGCGCCCCATCCCTGCTTGGTGACGACGATGTCGCTGTCCCGCACACCCAGTCCGTCGACCAGGTCCGCCCAGTCGGCGGCCGGCGTCCCGCCGCGCGCCGGGCTCTCGGTGCGGCCGGGCGCACCCCCCGTGACGCGGACGAAGACCACCGGCAGACCCTTGGCGCGGAAGGCGGCGGCGAGTTCGGCGGAGCGCGCCACGACATCGTCGGCCTGGTGGACGCCGGGCAGGGAGACGACACCCTTCTGGAGATCGACGACGACCAGGGCGGTCCGGGGGTCCAGCGTGGTGGCGGTCATGATGCGGCTCCTTGTGAGGGCGGTACCAGGATCAGGAACGGATACGTGGCACGGCGCGCGCGGCCGGCCGGGACCCGGCGGGGTCTCAGCTCTCCACCAGCCGGGCCAGCAGCGCGGCGGCCTCGGCGACGGTCCGGCGCTCGGCGGCGTCCAGTTCGCCGGCGATCGCCCCGGAGAGCCAGTCCCGCTTCGCCGCGCGGACCCCGGCGAGAACGGTGCGGCCGGTGTCCGTGACGGAGACGACGGACTGCCGGCCGTCGCCGGGATCTGGTGCCCGCTCGACCAGGCCCTGCTCCTCCAGCGCGGCGAGTGTCAGCCGCATGGACTGCGGCCGTACGTATTCGACGCGGGCCAGCGCCGCCGTGGTGGCCGGACCTTCGACGTCCAGGCGGGCGAGGACCGAACGCTGCGAAGGCGTGAGCCGGCTCTCGGGCGACGCCGTCCGCAGCCGTCGCATCAGCCGCCCCACGACGGCGGTGAGCTCGGCGGCGACCTGCTCGGCGGTCGGTTCCCGGGTCGGGCCGGCGGTCGGTTCCCGGGTCGGGTCTTCCGGCGGTTGGGACATGTCTCCACGGTAGGAGGTGAACAGGCGAACTTGCAAGGCTTCCTGTCATTCTCCTGTCGGGCCACCTCGCGGGCGGCACCCCCGCCCGGGACGCGTTCCCTTCGCTACGGGTGACCGGTCAGCAGCCGCGCGAAGAAGCGCCGCCGGGCCGCCGTCAGTTCCCCGGCCTCCGCCTCGGCGGCCGGGTGGTCGAAGTGACCGGCGGCCAGGACGTGCAGGTCACGTGCGCCGGGCAGCCCGTTGTACACGGCGAACTGCCCCGGCGGCGGGACCGCCGGGTCGAACAGGGCCGGCGCGACCATCATCGGCATGCGGATCCGGCGCGCGGCGGTGGCGGCGTCGAAGTACGGCAGGACGTCAGCCACTTCAGGGTGCTCGCGGTGATGGGCGCGTACCGCCTCGCCGCTCCCGGCGCAGGGCAGCGTCAGCCGCAGCGGATGGTTGCCGAAGGTGGGGACGGTCAACTGGCCGCAGGCGAAACGGTCGTCCCAGGGCAGCGCCAGCGCGCCGAGGCCGCCACCGAAGCTCTCGCCGAGGTAGCCGAGCCGGGCGGGCCGCGAAGCCGTGAGTTCCGGCACCAGTTCGAGCAGCGCGGACGCGGCGCACCAGAGGTCGGCCACGCAGTCGCCGAGGACGTACGTGTCGCGGGAGGCGATGCCGTGCAGGACATGCCGGTCGGCGTCGCCCGGGATGCCGGGCGAGCCGCCTCGGGCACCCATCCCCCGTACACAGGGCAGGATCGCGGCCGACCGGGGCAGCGGCAGCGGCACCTCGGGGCCGGGCTCCTGGCGTCCGCCGTAGCCATGGCCCACGACGAAACCGTGCTCCGCCGGACCGTCTGCGGGCAGGACGAGCCAGCCCCCGAGGCGCGCCCCGCCGACGGAGGTGAAGGACACACCGAAGATCCGGAAGCCGTCGCGCTCCTCCTCCAGCGGGCCGGTCTCCGGTTCCGTCCGGACCTGGAGCGCGGCTTCATGGCGGCCTCGCCAGAACGCGTCGAACCCGGCGGGCGGGGCGGGCGCCGGGGTGGCGAGCAGCTGAGAGAAGGTCCGGCCGTAGGCGGGATCGAAGGGAAAACCGTGGGGGAAGGCGGCCCGGAAATCGGCCGGGAGCTCCGTCCGGGACTCGGCCGGGAACGCGGGGAAGGACGCGGGCATGAGCGCGACGGTAGCCGCATCACCGACGGGCCTCCCGGGCGGGACCGCCGCCGCGCCCGCCTTCAGCAGGGAGCGGCGACGCAGCCCCATCCCTCGCGGTAGGCCGTCCAGTCGGTCTCGTCCGCCGCGAAGTCCACGTAGAGCGCGACGCCGAAGTGTTCACGGTCGCGGTCCGTACGTCCCAGCCCGAGTCGAGCGCCACGGACCGCCGCCGCGACCGTCTCGGCATGCCCGTGATGGCTCATGTCCTCCTCGTAGTAGAAGGGCAGGCCCATCAGCAGGTCCGTGTCCTCGGGCGTCACCTCCAGGGCCAGCGTGGTCTGCTGCGCTACATATCCGCCGTACAGGCTCTCCAGCGGCATCGCCGTGTCGTACGACATGACGGCGATCTGGTCGACGCGCCGGGCGACCTCGGCGAAGAACGCCTGCGACCACCACTTGGGGTGCGCGGTGACGATGGCCGCGACGGAGTGCAGCGCGGGCAGCGGATCGATCTGGTGGGCGGCGATGGAGAGCGCCACCCCGTGGGCACGGGTGAGCGCCCGCAGGTCGTCGAGGAGCGAGAGGTAGTCACGGTCGCCCGAGTGCAGCGGCTCCAGATCCATGTGCACGCCCTCGAAGCCCGCGTCCACGATCTGCCCGGCGGAGCGCACCACGGCGGCGCGGGTCGCGGCCCGTCCCAGGCGCAGACCGTCCGGGGTCTCGGTGGCCAGTACGTCGCCCAGCCAGGCGTGCACCCGGACACCCGGCATCGTGCGGTGCACGGCGTCGATCAGCCACCGCGCCCGGGGATAGCGGGCGGCGGGCAGGGTGCCGTCATGCTCCAGCGGTCCCGCGTGGACGTAGAGGTCGCGGATGCCGGTCCCCCGGACACGCTGGGCGAAAGCGGCGAGATCCGCGTCCTTCTTGCGGCCGTCGACCCAGGCGTGGCCGAGCCAGATGGCGTCCCGGCCCCGGGTCCTGGTGCCGTCCTGGAGGTCGCCGGCGTAGGTGAGCCGCAGCGCGACGGCGCCGGCGGCGATCGGGACGACGAGCAGGAGGGCGAGCGCCAGGGCGACTCGTTTGGGCCACCGGGCGCGCGGACCGCGCCAGACCCGTACCGGTATCCGTCCGAGTCCCCGCAGCCCTGCGCGCAAAGCCGTCCCCTCCCCCGCGACCCGGCCCCCTGGCCGGGAAGGCGCCCAGACTATGCGCCGGTCCGCGGGAGGCAGGCGCGAAGACCGTACGGGGACAGCCCTGAGACGGTACGGGGACAGCCCAGGGACCGTACGGAGACAGCGCGGGGACCGTACGCAGACCGACCGACGCCGACGGAGACCGTACGAAGACGGCTCGATGTCCGGTCGCGGACGCCCGGAAGCGGACATAGCCTCCCCCTTGTGACGCCCCTCGTGAGCCGTACCAGGACGCACATAGCCGGCCGGGCCTTCCTCGCCGTGCTGGTCACGGCCTGGTGGCTGGTCGCGTCCGCCGCGTACGCGCACGCCGGGGGTCCGGTCACCCTCGCGCACGGGCGGGACGCGGGTGTGCTCACGGGCCGGTCCGCACCGGCGCCCGCGCGCACCCCCGGAGAGGCCGACCCGGGCGGCGGCGCCGCCGACGGAGGGGCGGCGGGCAATCTGGTGCTGCCCATCGTCGTGGCCGGCGGAGCCCTGGTCCTCGCCGCGTACACGCGTACGCGCCGCAAGCGGCGGGCCGCCGACCGCACCACACCGCAGAGCGCCCTGCGGGTCTGGGGCAGGCCGGGGCGGACCCTCCAGCCGGCGGGGATCCCGCTGCCGGAACTCGACGACAAGGCCGGTCTGGTTCTGGTCGGCGCGGACGACGCCGTACGCACGAGCCAGGAGGAACTCGGCTTCGCCACGGCCCGGTTCGGGGAGGAGGCCACCGCGCCCTTCACCGCCGCCGTGGCCTTCGCGAAGAGCGAGCTGACCGCCGCTTTCCGGCTGCGCCAGCAGCTCGACGACGCCCTCCCGGCGGACGACGCGACCCGGCGCCGGATGCTGGACGAGATCATCTCCCGGTGCGCGGAGGCCGACAGCAGGCTGGACGCCGAGTCCGGGGCCTTCGACCGGCTGCGCGACCGGGAGCGGAACGCGCCGGGCGACGTCGACACGGTCACCGCGTCCTTCCGCGAGCTGACGGGACGCGTCACCACCGCGCGGTCCACGCTCACCGCACTGCTCACGCGGTATGCCGACACGGCGTCCTCGCCGGTCTCGGACAGTGCCGAGCAGGCCGGGGACCGGCTGGTCCTCGTCTCGGCCGCGCTGGCCGGCGCCCGGGAATTCATCGAGGCGGGCGACAACCGGAAGGCGGCCGTGCGGGTGCGTGCGGCGGAGAGCGCCGCCGGTCAGGCGACCACCCTCGTCGAAGCCGTCGAGCGGCGCGCGCTGGAGCTGGCGGAGGCGGCCGGAAAGCTCCCCGGCGCGCTCATCGAGGCGGAGACGGACCTGGCGGACGCCCGCGCCCTGCTGCGGGGGACGGCGGGGGACGCCCCGACGGACGGCCTCCCGGGCAGGATCGGCCGCGCGGAAGCGGTGGTCACGGAGGTTCGGCGCGAGCGGGACTCCGGGCGGTACGACCCGATCGACGCCCTGCGCCGGGTCGTGGAGGCGGCCGCGGTGCTCGAAGAGGCGCTGGCGGGGTCCCGGGCGCGCGAGGAGAACGGCCTGCGGGCGCGGACCTTGCTCGACCAGGCGATGCTCGCCGCCCGGTCGGCGATCGGCGCCGCCGCCGACTACGTCACCACCCATCGCGGGGCGGTCGGCAGCCAGGCCCGTACCCGGCTGGCGGAGGCGCAGCGCCGGCTGGAACGGGCCCGGGGCCTCGCGGCGACCGGCGACCCGGAGAGCGCGCCGGCCGAGGCGCGGCGCGCGGACGCGCTGGCCCGGCAGGCCCAGGATCTCGCCGAGCGGGACGTGCGGTCGTACGGGACCCCGTACGACCCCGGCGGTGCGTCAGGAGCGGAGGACGGGCTGGCGGGCGGCGTGCTCGGCGGCATCCTCCTCGGCGACCCGTTCGGCGGCCCGTTCGGTGGCGGGGACGGCGGCGGGTACGGCGGCCCGTTCGGTGGCGGGGACGGCGGCGGGTACGGGTACGGGCGCGGCGGATACGGGCCGGGGGAATACGGGCGGCAGGGCGGAGATGGCGGGTTCGGCCGGTCCGGCGGCGGTCCGGGCGGTTTCGGCGGAAGTGGCACGCGCGGCCGGATGGGAGGCGGCGGCCTCTTCTGACGCCGCCTCCCCTCCGCCCGCGCTCACCAGGAGCGGCCGACGCGAACCGGGGCGGCGAGCGGGTCCGGGCGGCGCCCCCCGGTCAGAACATGCTCAGCAGCTGGTCGACCGACGGTTCGGCCGCCGAGTCGCCGTCCGGCAGGGCGAGTTCGAACCAGACCGTCTTGCCGTGCGGTGTCCGGCGCGACCCCCAGGCCGCGCTGAGCAGCCCGACCAGTTGCAGCCCGCGGCCGCCCTCGTCGGTCTCGCGGGCCCGCCGCCGCCTCGGCTGCACCAGACCCCCGTCCCATACCTCGCAGACGAGCGTACGGTCGCGCAGCAGGCGCAGCCGGATCTCGCCCTCTCCGTAGCGCATGGCGTTGGTGACCAGCTCACTGACCAGCAGCTCGACGGTGTCCACCAGGGGTTCGAGGTCCCAGGCGAGCAGCTGGGTGCGGGCCAGTTCCCGGGCGCGGCCCACCGAGCGCGGCTCGCGCGGCAGCCGCCAGTCGCCGACCGCCTCGGACGGCAGCCCCTGGATGCGGGCCATCAGAAGAGCGATGTCGTCCTCGCCGTGCCGGGTGTCGAGGGTGTTCAGGACGTGGTCGCAGACGTCTTCCAGCGGGCGTACGGAGTTGGTGAGGGCCGTCCGCAGGCCGCTCAGGCCCTCGTCGAGCGGGTGGTCCCTGGACTCGACGAGTCCGTCCGTGTAGAGCGCGAGCAGCGTGCCCTCCGCCAGATCGACCTCCACCTGTTCGAAGGGCTCCCCGCCCACCCCGAGGGGCATGCCGGGCGGTACGTCGAGCAGCAGCGCCTTCTCGCCCGGTTCGACGACGACCGGCGGCAGATGACCGGCGTTGGCGAAGGTGCAGCGCCGGGTGACCGGGTCGTACACGGCGTAGACGCAGGTGGCGAGGTAGACCTCGGAGAGGTCCGCGTCACGGGACTTGTGGGCGGCCCGCGAGGACTGCTGGGTTCCGCCGGGTGTGCCGAGGCCGCGGGCGATCTCGTCGAGCGCGGAGAGGACTTCGGCGGGCTCCAGGTCGAGCAGCGCGAGCGTGCGTACGGCGGTACGCAGTTCGCCCATGGCGACGGCGGCCCGCAGGCCGCGTCCCATGACATCGCCGACGACCAGGGCGGTGCGATGCCCCGGCAGTTCGATGACGTCGAACCAGTCGCCGCCCACCTCGGTGGCGGTGTTGCCCGGCAGGTAGCGGCAGGCGATGTCCAGCCCGGCGGCCTCGGGATCGCCCGGCGGGAGCAGGCTGCGCTGCAGGATCAGCGCGCGCTCGTGCTCCCTGCGGTAGAGACGGGCGTTGTCGATGCAGACGGCGGCGCGGGCGGCGAGCTCGACGGCGAGCGCCCGGTCCCGTTCGCCGAAGGGCTCGCTCCCCTTCGTACGGGAGAACTGGGCGAGCCCGACGACGGTGTCGTGCGCGACCATCGGGACGGCGAGTGTGGACTGGACGAGACTGCCGGCCTCGCCGGGGACGGACTGCACCCGGCCGGTGCGCAGGGCGTTCGCGCTGGGTGAGCTGAACGGGAACCGGTGGACGGCGCCGACCTCCGGCGGGACGCCCTTCTCGTCGTCCGCCCCGCCGGGAACGGCCAGCGGGGAGTCCGAGACGGCGCTGGCGAAGGCGACCCGGCGCAGTCGCGCGCTGCCGCCGCCGGATTCGGCCCGGGAGGAGCCCCAGTGTCCCGGGGCGGCTTCCTCGCCGGTGAGCAAGGACTGGTAGAGGTCGACGGAGGCGAGATCGCAGAAGCCGGGGACGGCGACGCCGAGAAGCTCGCGGGCGGTGGTCTCCAGGTCGAGGGAGTTGCCGATGCGGGAGCCGGCCTCGTTGAGGATGGCGAGGTTGCGGCGGGCGCTGGCCGCCTCGCGGGCGGCGATATGGCGGCGGGTGACATCGGTACCGATGCCGGCGACGCCGATGGGGCGGCCGGATCCGCTGTGCACGCGATAGAGGTTGATCGTCCAGTGGCGGCGTTCGTTGCCGCCGGGCCTGCTGCCGACGAGCGGCAGGTCGGTGACGGACTCGCCGGTCTCCAGGACCCGCTTCAGCGCGGCGGTCATCCGCTCGGCCTCGGGACGGGAGAGGTAGTCGTGGACCGTACGGCCGCGATGGTCGTCGGCCGCCCCGCCGAAGACGGTGGCGAAGCGCTGGTTGGCGCGGCGGACCCGGAGGTCGGTACCGAACAGCAGGAAGCCGAAGGGAGATTGGCCGAAAACGGCCTGTGAGGAAGCGATGTCGGATTCGATCCGGCGCAGTGCCCGGACGTCCACGACGATGCAGAGCGCGCCCCGTTCGCCGCTCTCCGTCTCGCTCGGCATCACATAGACCTCGGCGAGCCCGTCCGCCGCGCGTTCCCCGTACGCCCCGCGCCCCTCGCGTGCGCTGTGCTCCCCCCGCGCGCCCCGGCCCGCGTGCGCGCCGTCCCAGCGGAAGGGGACCAGGCCGGTCCATTCCTTGCCGTCGAGGATCTCGCTGATCTTGCGGTGCCCGCGCCGGCGCAGCTCGGCGGGCATGAACACCTCGACCGGATCCTTGCCCCTGACCTCGTGCGGGGCTATTCCGAACAGTTCCGTGGCCCGCAGGCTCCACTGCTCGACCAGCCCGTCAGGACCGATCGAGAAAGAAGCCGCCCTGATGTAGTCATAGATCGAGCCCGGCGGACTGCTCTGCCATACGACGTCGCCCGTCGTACCGGATATTTCGCTCACGCGACCGTCCCCTCCAGCTCACGCACCGGACCGGCCTTACCCGCAGTATTCAGCACCGCGGCCCCGGTCGGCACGGCGTTCACGATCACAGCACGGTCTCGTTCTGTCCGAACCTGCTCCGGCGTGATCGCTGTCCCTCCCCACTTCTAACCAGGGAGGGGCAGCTCGAACCACACGGTCTTACCAGTCTTACCCCTCCGCGTGCCCCACCGGCGGGCCGAGCAGGCGACGAGTTGCAGCCCCCGGCCGCCCTCGTCGTCGGGACCCGCGAGGCGCGCGGTCGGCGGATCGGGCAGCGGATCGGAGATTTCGACCAGCAGCGAGGCGCGCTCGGTGGCGACGGCGCCCTCGGGTCCGTCCGGGCCGGGGGCCACGGGGCGGAGCGCGAGCCGCACTCCGATCGGGCCCGACGCGTGACGCAGGGAGTTGGTCACCAGCTCACTGACCAGCAGGACCGCCACATCGGCGACGGCAGGGGGAGTGTTCCAGGTGTGGAGCGTGTCACGGACGGCGTGACGGGCGGTCCGCACGGCGCCCGGCTCGCCAGGGAAGATCCACTCGGCGCCGGCGCCCTCGGGGTGGATCAAGCCCATCACTCCCAAGACCGACGGGGGCCCACATCCTTTTTAGGGGGGTTGATTGCCACATACCCGATATTTACGGCACCTACCGTCACAGCGGGCGCACGGTGGCACCAATGGAGTACGCACGGCCCGTGGGGGGCGCACGGCCCGTCAGCACCCGCCCCCTCAGCGCCGCCTCCATGACGGTGCCGGCGAAGACCGGCTCAGGACGGGGTGCGCCGCTCGGGAGCGGGTTCGTCCGCAGGACGCGCTTCGCCGTCCGTGCCAGGCGTTCCGAGCCCAGCGGGGATCGGACAACAGCTTCTCAGCTCGCGGCGTCCTGCGAGGCGGCGCGGAGGAGGCGAGCGGCCTCGGCCACGGCCGGGCGGTCCTGGTCGAGCCAGTCGACCGTGTCCGTCTCGTCCGGGCCGAGCCAGCGCAGTTCGTCGTGGTCCTCCAGGGGCCGGGGCTCGCCGGAGAGGAGCCGGGCCGTCCACACCTGGAGCACATAGCCGGGCTTCAGCGGCCACTCGCCCGGGATCCGCTCCACCGGCCGCGTCTCCACGCCCAGTTCTTCCCGCAGCTCGCGCACCAGGGCCTCTTCGGGCCCCTCCCCCGGTTCCAGCTTGCCCCCGGGCAGCTCCCAGCGGCCCGCCAGCTCGGGCGGCGCGCTGCGGCGAGCGGCCAGCAGCCGCCCCCGGTCGTACACGGCACCCGCCACCACCACACGATCGCTCATGGGCCGGAGCGTAACGCGGGGTACCCGTCCGGGGAGGGTCGGGGACGCTCCGTCAGAGGGCCGCCTGGCCGACGCGTTCCACCCAGTAGAGCTGCTTGTGTCCGCGCCCGCCGAGGGAGTCGACTTCCTTCTGCGCCTCGTCCTGGGTCGCGTACCGGCCGACCCGGTAGCGGTTGCCGTTGTCGTCCTGCCGTATCACGAGCCAGGGGAGCGCAGCACCGTCGTCGATCATCGCACCCCTCCGGCCGCCGGCCCGCTTATCTCCGCACATCCCCAGGAAACCGCAATCCGCATATGCCGGAGCCTACGCCTGACCTTCACTCAGCGGATGCGGGTTTTTCCAAAGAGATGCCCATCCGGCCACCACGCGCCACGACGCGCCACGACGACGGTCGAGCGCGGATCCATGGGGCCGATACGGCGACATCCGACCTGTCGGCACATCAGCCCCTCGGGCGCCCCCGGTCGACCGACGGCGCCCGAACGGCGGTCACTTGACCGAGAGGTGGTACGCGAGGCGGTACCGGTCGGCGGGGACGATCACATCCGCCGTCTCCACGGCCCGCCCCGACGCGTAATACGTCCGCTCGACGGCCATGACGACATGACCGGGCACACCGCCGAGCGCCATGAGTTCCTCCGCGAGCCCCGGGCGCGCGCCGACCTCCTCCAGCACGTTGTCCACGACGATGCCGATGGCCGCCATCCGCTCGACCACCCCGCAGCCGCCGAGCGGCCCCTCCTCGGGCAGCATCACCGGCGTGCGCCCCGTGACGGCGAGGGGCTCCCAGGAGGTGGAGAGCATCAGCGGCTCCCCGGACTCCCGGAAGAGGTAGCGCGTACGCATCACCCGGTCGCCGGACGGAATGCCGAGCCGGAGCGCGATCTCCGGACTCGCCTCGTCCTGCTCGCTGCGGGACTCCCAGGTGCCGTGCGCGCCGCTCTCCCCCTGCTCCTGACGGAACGGGCTGGAACCGGCGGCCGGGCGGTAGCCGGCGCGGGCGATCCGGCGCGGGACCGGCCGCTCCCGTACGTACGTACCGGACCCGGAACGGCCCTCCACCAGCCCCTCGGCCATCAGGACCTTGCGCGCCTCCAGCGCGACCGTGTCCGAGACGCCGTACTCCTCGCGAATGCGGGCCTGCGAGGGAAGACGGGTATGCGGCGGCATCGCACCGTTGACGATCTTCTCGCGCAGATCGCTCGCAACGCGCAGATAGGCGGGCTGCTCACCGAAGGCCACTGGCCACTCCCATCAGGTTGACAGACAGCAACAGCCTCGCAACCGTAGGTTGTTTGCCGCAAGCATGGGCCAGAGTTTCACCCGAAGTGATGAGTTGTGCGTGCGGCCCGCATACCGTGCTCCACGCCCGGCAGATCCTCCGTGCCGTACAAGGGGCCGGCCCCCGGAGGAGCCGGCCCCTTGTCACATGGAGAGGCTGTCAGGTCACGGTCCCCGCAGGGGGGACGGCGTCGGTCAGGCGCAGCTGCCCGCCGGGCGGCCACGGGTCACCAGATCGGTGTCCGTGGTGGTGGTGTCGATCCAGACCACGCGGTTGCCGGTGTCGGCCGCCGCCCCGGACTGCTGGCCACGGGCGCACGAGACGCGGCCGATCGGGGCGCCCTTCGCGGTGAACTGGTGGAGCTTCGCCAGAGTGTCGTTGTAGGACGCGGGCACGGCGTAGTACGAGGGGTACACCGTCAGGGTGATCACGGTCTCGGAGGCGGTGACGCCCCAGCCGCGGACCGCGTTCGGGGCGCTCTCCGGGATGAGATCGGTGACGCCGGATCCGTCGAGGCCGGCCCGGCGCAGGGTGGTGAAATCATCGTCGGTCCAGTCGCTGTCGACGAGCCAGTACACACCCGACGCGGTGGCGACGGGCGTACTGATCCACTCCGCCTGTGCGGGCGTACCGAGCTGCGCGGTCCTGCCGGTCTTGATGGTGTAGATCTCGACGACGACACCATAGGCGTCACCGAACAGCCCGCTGTGGTTGTACGCGATGCGCCCGTCCTTGACGGAAGGCGCCTGTGCCCCGTCGTAGTCCTTGCTCACCGGGACCGTCCGAGGGGAGGTGGCGGTGCCCTTCAGGTAGTACACGCGCTGCAGACCGGTCTCCCCCGCCTCGGACCAGGCCACCGTGTCGCCGTCCACGCTCAGGCCGCTGATCTCGTCGGGAGTGCTGTACAGCTTCTTCGCCTTCCCGCCCTCCACCGGCGCGGACATGATGTCGAAGGTGTCCCCGACGGCCACCCAGACCACGCGCTTGCCGTCCGTGACCGGGCTGAGGTGGTACCGGCCGTCGTCGGCCGAGACCTGCCGGGGCTTGCCCTTGCCGTCGGTGCGGCCGACCCACACGGCGTACGGCGCGGTGCTGTCGGCGCTGGACTTGGAGACCGCCCACCAGCCGCCCGCCGCGCTGGGCTCGTTACCGGAGCCGACGTACTGCTTCTGGGTTCCGAGCCTGCCGAGCAGGGTGTCGCTGTCCACGCCCAGGGCCTTCTCCCAGCCCGGGACGATGCCGTGGTCCTCGAACGCCTTCTTCACCGCGGTGAGTTGAGCGCCCTTCACACCGAGCGACTTCGCCGCGGCGACGACCGCGTCCCGGCCCTCGTCGAAACCGTCGAGCGGAGCCAGGTACGAGGTCAGCGCCCGGTAGACGATCCGGTCCGAGAGCGTGCCGCCGAGGCTCTCCCGGATGTCCCACAGCGCGCCACCGAAGATGGTGGAGTTGAGGTGCACGCCGCCGTTGTCGAAGGACGAGCCGAGGGGCAGGCCGGTGAAGTTCTTCTGCGTGGTGGCGCCGTCGTTGAGGTCACGGAACGCGCAGTCCTTCGGCGCCAGGGTCCGGCACAGGTCCCCGCCGATCAGACTCGCCCGGGGATCGCTCATCGGCGTGCGGTCGACGGTGACGTCGATGGCGTTGCCGAAGTAGTCGGCTATCGCCTCGTTCATGGCGCCGGACTGGCCCGCGTAGACGAGGTTCGCTGTGTGCTCGACCACGCCGTGGGTCATCTCGTGGCCCACCACGTCGATGTCGGACGCGAGCGAGCGGTACTCGTCGTCCCCGGTGCCGTACACCATCTTGGTGCCGTCCCAGGACGCGTTGACCCACTGGTAGCCGTAGTCGGTGACGCCGACGAGGGAGTTGATCGACATGCCCTGGCCGTCGAGGCTGTCGCGGTCGTGGGTGCCGCGGTAGTACTCGTAGACCTTCCCGGCCGCCCAGTGCGCGTCGACCGCACCGGACTCGGTGAGTTCCGGGCCGGTCTTCGGGGTGGGCGAGGTCAGCGGAACGATGCCGTCCGGCCATTCGCCGGAGAGATCCTGGTACCACAGGCTGGAGGCGTCCCAGGTCTCGATGACGTTCTTCTGCCTGGTGTCCGCCATGTGCGCGGTATCGCGCAGCAGGTACTGGCCGGTGGCTCCGTCCTTGGTCAGGTTCAGCGACACGGTGCCGCCGCCGAGGAGGGCTCCGCTGCCGGTGACGGCGGTCGACCCGCTGCCGGGCTTCCCGGGCTTGGTGGGCTTGGTGGGCTTGGCCGGCGTCGCGGGCTTGGTGGGCTTGGCCGGCGTCGCGGGCTTGGTGGGCTTGGCCGGCGTGCCGGGTCTGTGTCCGGAGCCGGCCGCTACGCCACCGTACGGGGCGCCAGGCGTCCGCGGGGGCGCGGTGAACGTGCGCAGCCCGCCGTACTGGAAGAGGGTGACGCCGGTGGCGGCGTCCACGAAAACCTCCTGCACCACCGGCGTGCCGGTGGCGGGGTCGGTGCCGCGCACCGTGACGTGCCGGGTGAGTACGCCCTTGCCGGTGGGCAGGACGGTCAGCCCGCGGTCGGTACCGGACAGACCGGCGGAGTCGTCCTTCGCGGGAGCGGACCGGTGCGGGCCCTGGGCCAGCCCGGCCCGCACCTGCTGGACCGCACGGTTCACGGCGGTTGCGGCGGGCAGCGTCGCCCCGGCGGTGTCCACGTCCAGCCCGGTGAAGTACGAGCCGGAGGTGCCGGTGACGGTCCGCTTGCCGTCCTGGTGCGTCATCCGCACCACGTACTGGGCGCCGAGGACCGGCAGCCCCTTGTGCCGCTGGTCCAGGCGCACGGTCTCCGAACCGTCGGCGTCGGTGCTGACGTTGTCGGTGACCAGGTCCCGGTCGGGCGAGGGAATCCGGTAACGGTCCCGGTGCCCGCTCAGGTGGGCGCGGGCCGCCGTCGCGGCGGGGACGGAGGCGTCCGCCGAGTCGGCCAGACCGTCGACCAGCGCGGGTGTCTCGGTGACCGGCGCGGGATCGGTGGCGGTCGCCGCCGCCGGTCCGGCCGCCCGCGCGGGAAGCGCCGCACCCGTGACGCTGAGGGCCGCCGCCATGGCGAGCAGGACCGACAGGCCCGCGCGGCCAGGCGCGCGCACAGATCGGCGTGAAACGTGTGGTGACATGAAAGGTGCCTCCGGCGGCCCGGAGAGCCCGGGCCCGGTAGTGGGACATCAGATGTTCGACGCACCGTCGCGCCCGCGATGACCTGCATCTTTCTTGGCCCGACACCGAACTACAAGGGAAGGGGGCAGGGGGGATACACGCAGGTGCGCAGATGAGAACCGTCCGGCACCGACAACCGACCCCCCGCGTACTCACGCACCCACGCACCCACGCACCCACGCACCCACGCACCCACGCACCCACGCGGAGATTCCCGCTGACGAGCAAACGCTGACGGCGGATCAGGGCGTCCCGCGCGAGCCGGACGTCCGGCGCCGGCCCGGGACGGGATACGGCAAGGGGCCGCCTCCCGGAGGAGTCGGCCCCTTCTGGGCTTCCTGTGTGCCGGATCGGCGAGGTGGTGCCTGGCCACCCGCCGAACGTGCAAGCAGCGCGAACGCCGCTTCGAACTCCCCACCGTGCCCCGGGTCTCCGGCGCGGACCGGCGCGGCAGCTCTTCCCCGACCCGTGGTCGCGGGAGAGCCCTCAGTGCTTGTCGAGCCAGAGCACGATCCCGGTCAGGTCGCTGAGCACCGCAGCGGCGCCCGCCCTGATGGCTGCCGCGCAGCGCTCGGGGGTGAACGAGCCGGCGTCGTACGTCGAGGACATACCGAGCCCCTCGCCGCGGAACGACGCGCCGGACCAGTCGACCGCCGTGACGTTCCCGGTGGGCTCGGCGAGTTCCGCGCCCACGACGAGGAACTGCTGGGACAGGTGGCTCGCGGTGACCGCCGCGAGCGGGTCGATCAGGTCGTTGCCCGCGCTGACGATGAGGTCCGGTCCCATGTCCATGGCCCTGACGATGCTGGGTATGAAGTCGGACGAATTCTCGGGGACGACCGTTCTGAGGTCGACGTCCTCTTCCTGGGCCCAGTCCTTGACCGCCGCCACCAGGTTCTTGGTCGGGCGGTCGTCGCCCGAGGTGAGCAGCACCACGCGGTAGCCCTTCGACGGACGGACGCCGGTCCAGGAGCCGGGCCGCGGCGTGACGGTCGCCTCCGGGGCGGGCGGCGAGTCGGCGAACCCCGGGCCGAGGGCCCCGATGGCGGCGGGTGCGGGGTGCGGCCCTGACCAGTCGTCGCCGGAGCCGCAAGCGGTGACCAGCGCGGCGGCCGCGGCCAGCATGGCGAAGGCCCGAAGTGGGGTGCGCAAGGCGATCTTCCTCCGAGTAAGGGGGGATGGTGCACCTACATCCTCCTATCTGTTTTCCTGCCGCCTTCCTCCACGCGTGTCGTTTTCGAACATGTTGTTCCGCAGTTCGCCGATGGGCCGGATGTTGTTCACTTCCGGCGCTCAACGTGCAGTGGCAACCTGAAGGAGCAACATGTCACCCAGGGTCCGCCGCAGCATCATCGGGATCACCGCGGCCGTGATCGCTTTCCTGGGCGCCGGCCAGCCGGCGCTCGCCCACGGGTTCTCGTCGACCGTGTACGCCCATGTCGCAGCTGACGACAAGGGTCATATACGGACGACGCTGGAACTCGAGTACGACCTCCTCGTCGTATCCGCCGCCGACGCGGCGGGCGACGACCCCCTCTTCCAGGCGGGGACCGAAGCGTTCGAGGCCGGTGACACCGACGCACAGGCCGCGGCGCTCAACGCCCACAAGAAGTCGGCCGTCAGCTACGCCACCGAGCGCTTCTCGGTCGCCTCGGACGGCACGGCGTGCACGCCGACCCAGGTCGGCGACTTCACGATGCGCCAGCGGGAGGGCGTGCCGTACAGCGTTCTGACGCTGGACTGGGCCTGCTCAGGAGTGGCCGACGACCCGACGGTGCGCAGCGAACTGTTCCCCGATGCCCAGGGCTTCGTGAAGGACACCAAGACGATCGTCACCTACGAGATCGACGGCCGCTCGGGCAGCGCCGCGCTCGACGCCGATCACCCGTCCTTCTCCATGGGCCAGGCGTGGTACGAGCGCTTCTGGGAGTTCTTCAGCCTGGGCGCCGAGCACCTGCTGGGCGGGATCGACCACGTCCTGTTCCTGCTCGCGCTCATCGCGGGATCACGCCGCCCGCGCGAAATCGTGCTCACGGCCACGAGCTTCACCCTGGCGCACTCGGTGACATTCCTGCTCGCCGCCCTGGGGCTGGTCGAGGTGCCCGCGAGCATCGTGGAGCCCGTCATCGCGCTGTCGATCGCCGTGGTCGCCGGCTGGCACCTGTGGCGGATCCGGCGGGGCGACGACCACACCACCGAGCTGGAGACGGCGGGACGCGGGCACTTCGCCCTGGACCGGGCCGGATGGCTCCGCCTCGGAGTGGTGTTCGCCTTCGGCCTCGTGCACGGACTGGGCTTCGCGGGCGCGCTCGGCATCGACGAAGCGTGGTCGTGGACCCTGCTGTGGTCCCTGCTGGTGTTCAACGTCGGTATCGAGGCCGTGCAGTTGGCCATCATCGCGGCACTCTTCCCCCTGCTGATCCTGCTGCGCCGCCGTGCGCCGAAGGCCGGCCTCTGGGCGACCGGCACGATCTCGGCAGGAGTGGCCGCCATGGGTCTTCTGTGGTTCATGCAGCGGGTTTTGGGTTTCTGATACCGCTCAGGCCTCTTGGGAAGTTCAGCCGGTCCATAGGTCGCATTTGCCATCAGTTCACCCAGCGACGAGATCTTCATATTCTCCACTCCATGCACTCACGTGCACAAAAGGAACGAAAACTGATGACATTGAGCACCTCGGCACAGACCTCCGGGTCCGCGCGGCGCCGCGTCGCCACAGGGGTCACAGCAGCATTCCTGGGCCTGACCGTTGCCCTGGGCAGCGGCATGGCATCGCCCGCCAGCGCGGCGGACTCCGCCACGCCCGGCAGCATCATCCTCGGTGTGGGCGCCAACGAGTCGCAGCGCATCGTCACGTGGTACACCACGGCCGACACCGCCCAGAAGCTCCAGGTCGCCCGGACCGCGGACCTGGTCAACGGTCAGTTCCCGGCCGACTCCGCCACCTTCGACGCTGTCGGCGGAGCGAACGTCGCCACCGGTGGCGGCTTCAACCGCCACGCGACGATCACCGGCCTGAAGGAGCACACGCAGTACTCCTACCGCGCCGGCTCCGAGGGCGACTGGTCCCCGGCGTACTCCTTCAAGACGCAGGACTTCGAAGGCGACTACGACTTCCTGTTCCTCGGCGACCCGCAGATCGGTTCCTCCGGGGACCTGGCGCAGGACCAGGCCGGTTGGAAGGACACGCTGGACGTCGCCCTCGCCGCCAACCCGAACGCCGAAATGCTGGTGTCGGGTGGTGACCAGGTCGAGACCGCGAACAACGAGTCGCACTGGTCCTCCTTCCTCGCGCCCGACAAGCTGCGCCAGTACCCGTGGGCCGCCACCATCGGCAACCACGACGTCGGTGGCAAGGCTTACGAGCAGCACATGTTCACCCCGAACACCGACCGCTCGGGCCCGCTGTACTCCAACGGGAACCCGTCGTCCAACACGTCCGGTGGTGACTACTGGTACATCTACAAGGATGTGCTGTTCATCAACCTCAACAGCAACAGCTACGCCACCTCCCAGGGTGGCGGCGGTGACGCGGCGCACATCAAGTACGTGACCGACGTCATCAACGAGCACGGCGCCGAGGCCAAGTGGAAGGTACTCACGTACCACCACGCGATCTACTCGCCGGCCTCCCACGCCAAGGACTCGGACAACAAGGTCCGTCGTGTCGACTTCCCGACCGCTTTCTCCAAGCTCGGTGTCGACGTGGTCCTCCAGGGCCACGACCACAGCTACTCCCGTAGCTACCTGATCAAGAACGGCGCGAAGGCGAACCCGGACGAGCAGCCCGGTGCCTCCGAGGTCACCGCCGGTCCTGGCGGCGTCCTCTACGTGACGGCGAACTCGGCCTCGGGCTCGAAGTACTACGACATCACGAAGCCGGACAGCAGCGGCACGAGCGGTGCCGGTAACGGCGCCGACCCGCTGAACCCGAACAGCTACTGGTACAACTCGGTTCAGAACCAGGAGCACGTCCGCACCTACGTCAAGGTCCAGGTGCGCAACGACAAGCTCGTCGTCGAGAACCTCCGCAGCGGCACCTGCGCGGCCCCGAACGCGGACGCCGGCAGCCTGTGCAAGAACACCAGCGCCGACCAGCCCGTCGGCTCGCTCGTCGACAAGGTCACCGTGCGCCCGTACCACGGCAACGGCCAGGACCTCCAGGTCAACGTGCCTGACGCCGCTCCGGGTGAGTTCGGCTGGACGATCGACGGCTACAACGGCCTGGTGGACCTCGGCACCGCCAAGGACTACGACGGCGACTACTTCGCCGCGACCGGCAAGATCAACCCCATCGCCGTGTCGGACAACCGCCGCTCGCGCGCTCCGTGGTCGATCTCGGCCAGCGTGGGTGACTTCCAGGACGCCGGCAAGAAGTTCTCCGGTGCCTACCTCGGTTGGACGCCGAACGTCCTCGAAGCCGGCGCCGGCGCCAAGGCCAACGGGTCCGTGGCCTCCGGCTACGACGACGGCCGCGAGGGTCTCTCCGTCTCGCGCGGCCTCGGCTGGGCCGAGCAGGGCCACGCCAAGGGCACGGCCAAGCTCGGCGCCGACCTGGATCTGAAGATCCCGGGCAGCGTCGACAAGGGTGGCTACCGCGCCACCCTCACGATCACCGCGCTCAGCAGCTGATCGATCCGTTTCACCGGCGGGGTAGGCACCTTCGGGTGCTTACCCCGCCTCCCGTTTCTAGGAGAACCCTGACATGCACGCGCCCCCACCGCGCCGGACGGGCACCCTCGCCGCCCTCGTTCGCACCGTCGTCCTGGCCCTGCTCGCCGCCATCGCGGTCGCGGGGGTGTCCGCCGGCCCCGCCCAGGCGGAGGACGGCGACGTCGCCTGGACGGTCCGGACAGCCGAGAACAGCTACGGCGACGACCGCTCCAGCTTCAGCCACAGCATCAACCCCGGTGGCCAGATCCAGGACGCCATGGTCGTCGCCAACCGCAGCAAGGTCCCGCTCGAACTCGCGGTCTACACCGCCGACGGATACACCACCGAGACGGGCCAGCTCGACCTGCTCACCAAGGACAAGAAGTCCAAGGGAATCGGCGCCTGGGTCCACGCCGGCAGCGACCACGTGGTGATCAAGCCCGGCAAGACCGTCCAGGTCCCCTTCACGGTCACCGTTCCGGACAACGCCACCCCCGGCGACTACGTGGGCGGCATCCTCACCTCCCTGAAGCAGTCCGACGAAGCCGAGGGCATCAACGTGGACCGGCGCCTCGGCATCCGGGTCAAGTTGCGTGTCAGCGGCGAACTGAAGCCGAGCCTCGCGATCGAGAACCTCCGCGTGGACTACGCCGGCTCGCTCAACCCGTTCGCCAAGGGCGACGCCAACATCACCTACACGATCCACAACACCGGTAACGCCAGCCTGTCGGCCCAGCAGAAGGCCTCCGTCTCCGGCCCGTTCGGGTGGCTGCGGACCGACGCGGGCGAGATCCCCCCGTCGCCGGAGCTGCTCCCCGGTGAGAGCTGGAAGGTGAAGGTACCCGTCCACGGCGTGGCACCCGGCTTCAAGCTGACCGCGACCGCGACCCTCACGCCCGTACTCGCCGACCCGTCGGGCTCCACCAACCTGCTCAAGCCGGTCGAGGCCACCACGCAGGGCTGGGCCGTCCCGTGGACGCTGTCGCTGCTGGTCGTCGTAGTGATCGCCGCCATCGTCGTGGCGTTCCTGGTCACGCGCCGCAACCGCGCACGGCGCAAGCTGCGTGAGGACGCCCTCGTACAGAACGCCGTCGAGCGGGCGCTCCGCGACCGGACGCAGGAGAGCTGACCGTGGGGACACCGCGGGCACGACTCCGGCGGCCCGGACCGTAGCCGCAGCCACATGGCTGCGGCTACGTGAAGTCCGCGTACGCCATGTGGCGCCCGCCGGTGCGGCTCCAGCGAGGACGGACGCTGCCGCACGCCTCGGCGGTCGCGTCATGGAGGGCCCCGGGCACGCTGCCTGTGTGGCGGCCTGGTCCTGGGCCTGGGGTCAGCGTTCGAAGACGCCGGTCAGCCGGCCGCGGTCGAGGACGGGTGCGGTGATGGCGGGCAGCAGGGCGCGGGGCCGCGCCCGGTCCACCGGCGTCGCGTCGCGGGCGCTGTCCACGGGGGTCGCGAGGGCGAACAGCTGGAAGGTGTAGCGGTGTGGCCCGTGCCCTTTGATGGGCGCGGGACCGTGGTAGCCCCGTCCGAGGGTGGAACGCAGCACCCGCACCCCGGGGCCGGGTCGCCGCGCGGCCAGGGCACCGGGCTCCAGGTGTCCGGCTGCCGGGTCGATCAGGGCGAGGCAGTGCACGGCGGGTTTGGCCATGGGAACGTCGATGTCCTCGACGACCAGCAGGAGCTGTGCGGTGCCGGGCGGGAGCGGGGTCCAGGCCAGGTGGGGGGAGAGATCGGCGCCGCCGATGGTCTTCGCGCAGTGCTCCAGCGGCATGGAGCCGCCGTCGCCGAAGTGTCGGCTGGTGAGGGCCAGCAGCTCGGGGCCCCGCAGGTTGGGCAGGTTCCACGCCGTGTGGGTCTCGCCCGCTCTGCGATTCTTCAGGAGTCGGCCGAGCAGGGTCATCGCGTGGCCCCGACCATGTCGATGACCTCGGCGGTGGTGGCGGTTTCGCCGCGCCTGGGGAAGACGCGTTCGATGCTGTGGCGGTGGGCGTCGGCATCGGGGTCGCTCATGGCGTCGGTGGCCAGGACGACGTGGTAGCCGTAGTCGGAGGCCGAACGTGCGGTCGACTCGACGCCCGCGCTGGTCGAGATGCCGGCGAGCACGATCTGGGTGACGCCCAGGTCCCGCAGGAGGGTGTCGAGTCCGGCGTCGTGGAACGCGCTGCGCCGCCGCTTGGTGATCAGGTGATCGGTCGGCCGGACATCGAGTTCGTCGATGAGATCGGCCCAGCCGGTCGGCAGTGCGGCGCCGCTTCCGGACCATCCGGCCTCGGTGCGTCCCGGCGCGCGTCCGGTGACGTTGACCAGGACCACGGGCAGCCCGTGCCGCCGGTACGCGGTGGCCAGGTGAGTCGCCCGCTGGACGACGGCGGTGACCGGATCGTCGGTGTGGGCCGAGACAACGCCCTTCTGCAGGTCGATCACGACGAGCGCGGACAGGGGGTCGATCGTTGTCAGTGCCATGGTTGCCTCTCCTGTGGATGTCGGCCGGCTGCCGGGCTCGGGGGCGCGCTTCTCGGGGGGATCCGTCATCGGCCTGCTTCCTCACGGTTCCCTCGGCATCAGATGTTCTGTGCCAGCCGCTCCAGCAGCGGCGCGGCTGCCGCGAGCCGCTCCAGCTCCGTCGGGGTGAACGTGCCGCTGGTCAGGGCCCCGGCGATGAGTTCGGTCCGCGCGTTGCGCTTGTTCTTCAGCGACTCCAGACCGGCGTCCGTCACCCTCAGCACCACGCGCCTGCCGTCGTTCGGGTCCGGGCGGCGTTCGACCAGGCCACGGGCCCGCAGCGTGCTGAGCGTCGCCCCCATGGCCTGTGCGGTGATCTGCACCTCCCGGGCCAGCGCCGAGGAAGTGGTCGGGCCCGAGCGGTCCAGGTGCGACAGGGCGGTCCGCTCGGGCATCGTGAGTCCGCCGTCGGTGGGCACTTGGCGTACCCGTCGCACCAGCACGCTGATACTCGCCAGCAGCGCTGAGGCGACCGCGTCAGGGTCCAGGTCCTCGTTCATATACTAAGGCTACTTTGTCAACCAGCCTTAGCAAATACACCTCCTGGCGCTTCCCGGCCCGGACGCCGCCGGCTACGAGTGGGCGACCATCGCGTCGCCTGCACGGTCGACAACGGTGAGCCGGTGGTGCGGGTCGTGCACGTCGGGGATCGCTCCACCGTCCAGGGCAGCTGATCCCGCGTTGAAGCGGAATGTTTGGTGCAGAGCTCCCACCTGCGAAAACGCGGTTTTTGGGGTGCCCATCCCAGCACCGTGCCAGCACGGGAGTTCTATCCCAGCACCGGCAGCTCAGTCGCCTCACAGGCCGCCCCTCGACCCGCCGCCTGGGTGCTGACGCCGGATCCGGTCGTCGTCTCGGCCTGGTCCGCCTCGATGAGGGGCGCCGGCCGCATCGCGTTCTGCGGGACCGTACGGCAGCGGCCGAAGCTCATTCAGTTCCTGAGGTTCGTCCATACCGATGTGCCACCGAAGATCTGGTCCAGGGCCCGGTCGGGCATCAGCCTGGACAGCACCCGGCTGCCGGTCGCGTCCCGGCCGATGGTGTACCGGGTCTTGGGCCGTTTGGCGACCAGCGCGCGGAAAACCACCCGCGCGACATCGTCGACGGTCGTGCGGCTGGCGCGGGCCGAGGTTTCGTTGGCCTCCATGAACCCGAGGAACGGTTGGTGATAGAGCTCCTGGACCGGCTCGGGAGCGCCCTCCAGAGCCCGGTTGCCCGCGTCGGCCATCTTGGACCAAAGAGGGGTCAGGACGGCGCCCGGTTGCACCACCACGACGGGGATGTGCTGCGGGGCGAGCTCGCGGCGAAGGGCGTCACTGAGGGCCTCCTTCGCGAACTGGGAGGCGGCATAGGGGCCGAGGTAGGGAAGAGCCACGTTCCCCAGGCCGGAGGACACGTTGACGATCCGCCCGGCACCGGCTCGCAGCAGCGGCAGGAATCCCTGGATCATCTGCACCAGGCCGATGACGTTGATGTCGAGTTGCCGGCGCATCTGCTCCATGGGCACGCATTCCAGTGGAGCCGTGACCGCGATGCCCGCGTTGTTGACCAGCCCCCACAGCCCGGCCTCACCGACCAGCTCGGTGACCTCATTCACAGCTGTCTGGACCGATTTTTCATCCGTCACATCGACGATCACCGGGGACAGCCGGCCGGTCGCGGCTGCGCGCAGCCGTTCTCCGTCCTCGGGCCGACGAACTCCGGCAACAACATGGAAGCCGACTCGGGACAAATGGAGCGCACAGGCTTCCCCCAGGCCGGAGGAGGCCCCGGTGATCAGAACGGCCCGACCCGTAGGTGACATCAAACTCGACGTTTTGGACACGCATTCACTCCCGTGGAGAACTTTGAGGCGGACGGGGCCGCATCCCCAGCGATCCGTGGACGTGCCGCTCGCCCGCCTGCCGTTCGGGCGCTGGCCGCACAGTCGGTTTCCGGTTTGCCCGCCCCTAGCCGGTATTGAGTGCCTCACAGTAAAGGCTGTTGCCGGACGGCCCTGGATGGATTCGCGTGGAGCCCTTGTCCGCGGAACCCGTGATCAGCGGCGTCCGGCAAGCGTGCGCCGCATTCCGTACCCGTTGAGCAGGGCCTCGATGAGTGCGAGAGTTTCTGCCGGATGCACTCCTGCGGGTGGCACGGTTGGGCCAAACCGGTGAAGAGAGGGGTCGGGCATTCCTCCGCTAGGCGCCCCCCGAGGAAAGGTTCTCGCGACACCCGCCCTTCGTCCCCAAGGAGGACACGTGACCACTGCTGAGCAGGACGTCATCACCACCAAGCTCGAACGTACCTTCGACACCATGGACGCCAACAACGACGGCTATCTGGACTGGTCGGACTACCAGAAGCTCGCCGACCGCTACATCCAGGCGTACCGCCTCGACAAGAACGACCGCCGGGCCAGGGCGCTCCAGACCTTCTGCCAGATCTACTGGCTGGAGCTTCTGCGCCACGCGGGCGTGGACGGGGACCGGCTCACGAAGGACCAGTTCGTCACGGCCAACCGCCTCGCGGTCATCGACACCAGCCGACTCAACGTGACCGAGGGCGGCGGTCACGCCATCTTCGACGTCATCGACGTGGACGGCGACAACGAGATCAGCAAGGACGAGTTCGCGCGCTTCTTGAGGGACGTGTGGAAGAGCGACGCACCCGACGCGATGGACATGTTCACCAAGCTGGACACCGACGGAGACGGCGCGATCTCGCGCCACGAGTTCATCCGCGCTGTCCGTGAGCACTTCCTGTCGAACGACCCGAACGCACCGGGCAGCCTCTTCTTCGGGCGCGTCTGAGCGGATCTGATCCACACACGCTGATACCGCGACCGCACTCCCTGCATCCACTCACCCGCCCCGGGCGGGCGCGTGCCACAGGTAGCGGCCCCTGCCCGACCGGCAGGTGGCACTCGGAGTGCGGTTGCGGCTCCCGGCCTGATGGATACGACCAGGTAACCGCGTGACCTGCGGCGTTCAGCCGCGGTGCCACCAGGGGCACTTCATGGCCCTTCCGCTGCTGCTCGAACCCGCGCCGTTTTGCCGGACGGGTGACACCGGTCTCCCGAAACGACGAACCCTCACCTCATCCGCCCGAACTGACCAGCGTGCTTGTCATGATCGACACGCTTACCGCTCCTCGCATCACAGGATTAGTCGCGCAGGCCCGGCCGATCCGCCGCCGCAGCCATCGTGCGTGGCTCTACGACGTGAAAGAACACCCTCATGCTGACGCAACACCGTCACACGTCCGGCGACGTGGGGACCTTCTACAACCAGCACACGGATGTGTACGACCGTGCTCTCGGCGGCAACATCCACGTCGGTTACTGGGACGACGAAGCGGACGACAGCCCGATGCAGGCGGCGACCGACCGGCTGACGGACCTCGTCACCGAACGCCTCGCCCCGTCCGAGGGCCAGCATCTGCTCGACGTGGGCTGCGGCCACGGCAGCACCGCGGCGCGCATCGTCGCACACCACGCCGTGCAGATCACCGGCATCAGCGTCAGCGACTACCAGGTGGACCTGGCCAACAGCCGTCCCCAGCCGCCGGAGCTTCCCGGACGAGCCGCCTTCCGGCTGGCCGACGCCATGGAAAACCCCTTCGACGACGAGACCTTCGACGGCGCGTACGCCATCGAGTCACTGATGCACATGAAGGACAAGAAGGCAGCTCTCGGACACATTGCAAGGGTCCTGCGTCCCGGCGGACGGCTGGTCATCGCCGAGCACAGCCTCGCAGGTGAGCTCGACGGCCCGGACACGGCCCGTATGGCCCACGCGTACGCCTACTTCAAGTTCTCGCTGACCACCGACACGTACGGGGAGCTGCTGCGGGAAGCCGGGCTGGAGGTGGTGGACCACGTCGACATCACCGAGAACGTCCGGCGCTGCTACGACAGCATGATCAGCGGCTGGCGGAACGCCGCGAACAACTCCAGTGGCGAGACGTCACGTGAATGGGCGGCGGCGGCCGACCTGGGCGAGTGGTTCTTCTGCAAGGTCCCGGAGCTCCGCTACGCACTCCTGACCGCCGTTCGCCACTGAGCAACCACTACCGCCGCCGAGGTCGTAAGCCATGCCCTCCCCGCCCTCCCGGAACCGCTGCCCCTACCGCCTGGACGGCAGCGCCGAAGACGTCCACGGCGAAGCCGGGACACTGCGTGCGTTGGGTCCCGCCGCCCGGGTCGAACTGCCCGGTGGCGTACTGGCGTGGTCGGTGACCGACCCGGGTCTCGTCCGCCGATTACTGGTCCACCCCCGGATCTCCAAGGACGCCCACCAGCACTGGCCTGCCTTCGTCAACGGTGACCTTCCCGCCGACTGGCCACTGCGGATCTGGGTCGACATCCGCACCGTCCAGACCGCCTACGGGCCCGACCACAGCCGGCTGCGTCATCCCTTGGTGCCAGCGTTCAGTGCCCGCCGCGTACGGGCGCTCGCCCCGTGGATCGAGGAGACTGCCACCGCACTGCTGGACGACCTCGCCCGGGAGGCCGCCCTGGCCCCCGACGGGGTCGTGGACCTGCGGAAGTGGTTCGCTACACGGCTACCGTGGCGGACGGTCACCACGCTGGTCGGACTACCAGAGGCCATGCACGACGGTTTCCAGGCTGTCAACGACATGGTCTTCACCACCGACCTGAGCGCGGAGCAGGCGAGCGACACCGAGGCGGAGGCCGCGCGGCTCCTCGCGGACCTGATCGTGCTCAAAACCGATCAGCCCGGTGACGACATCGCCACCGCACTGGTCGACGCACATCGCGAGGGCCTGCTCGACAAGCGGGAGCTGGCCGACAACATCTGGCTGGTGCTCGGGGCCGGCTACGGGACCACGGCGAACCTGCTCGACCACGCCGTGGTCAACCTGCTCACCCATCGGGAACAGCTGGACCTGGCCGTGTCGGGCCGGGTCGGCTGGGACCGGGTCGTGGAGGAGACGCTGCGCCACCAGGCCCCGGTAGCCAACTTCATGATGCGCTTCCCCACCGAGGACCTGCACGACGAACTGACAGGGTTGACGTTCGAGCGGGGCGACGCCCTCGTCATCAACTACGCCGCTGTCGGCCGCGATCCCGGAGTACACGGCTCGGGAGCCCACCTCTTCGACATCACCCGTTCCACCGCCCGCGAGCACCTGGCCTTCAGCCACGGTCCCACCTACTGCCTGGGAGCGGAACTCGCCCGCCTGGAAGGCCGTATCGCGCTGTCCGCGCTCTTCTCCCGGTTCCCGGCCCTCGAACTCGCCGTCGGATCCGACCGCCTGACCCCGCTGCCCTCCCTCATCTTCAACGGCCACCGGGAGATCCCGGTTCGGCTCGAAGGAAACTGCCACAGTTGAGCATCAACCCCGGATCACCGCACCAGTTGACGTCGTACCAGCGAGACGTCTGGTCCATCGGATCCCGAGCGCCAGAATCACCGCAGTTCAACTGCGTGCTCCACGAGCGTCTGCAGGGTGGTGTCAACCCGCAAAGGCTCGCTGCCTGCGCGGAACGCGTGCTGCACCGCCACGAAACGTTCCGGCTGCGGTTCGCCGACAGCGCCGGCGTCCCCTTCCAGCGGGTGGCGCAGGAGACGGTCCCGGTCGCCGTGATCGACCTCTCCCACGCGCCCGAACCGGACACCGCCCGCGCTGAGTGGATGCGCGCGTCGATGGCACGCGCCCTGCCGCTCGACGGCGGCCCCCTGGTCGAGGCCACGGTCCTCCTGGAGAACACGGACGTCACGCACCTGTACGTCAAGGCGCACCACATCGTCGCCGACGGCTGGACCCTCGACCGGCTGGGCCACGAGGTCCTCCGGGAATACACCCGGGCCCAGGAGAGCGACCAGCTGAACACCACCGGAGAAGCCCCCTCCTACCTGGGGTTCATCGAGGAGGACTCCGCCTACCGCGCGGGGACCGACGGCGACCGCGACCGCGCCTTCTACCGGGAGTACCTCGCGGGCGTGACACCCGCGCTGTTCACTCGTACCACGGGCAACGGCCCGCGCGAACGAGGGCGCCACTCGTTCGTGATCGACGGCGCCCTCATCGGCCGCGTCCGCGCCATGGGCCACTGGCCCTTCACCTACGTCGCGGCCATGCTCGCCACCTGCCTGACGCGTCAGCACCGCAGCGAGGAAGTGGTCCTCGGCGTCCCCTTCCTCAACCGTCCGACGCGGCGGCACAGGGATGTCCTCGGCCAGTTCGCCAACACCCTTCCGCTACGGGTCACGGCCCCCGGCGGGCTGACCGTCCGGGAACTCCTCGCCGAGATCCAGGGCACGACCCGCCGGCTCCGACGTCATGAGCGGCTCCCGCTCGGCGACATCCTGCGCGAGACCTCCCCGGCGGCCGGGGTCCCGCGGCAGCTCTTCGACGTGACGCTCTCCTCCGTGAACTGGTCCCGGTCGGACATTCCGGGAGTCGTACGGCGCAGCGCCCTAATGGCCCCCTCGCACGACCAGGAGGCACTGGGCGTCCTGGTCTCCGCCTTCGACGACACGGACGATGTCCGTGTCGACCTGGACCACGCCCGCGACGTCTTCGACGAGAACCTCCCCATCACCGCCGTGGCCGGTCACCTCACGACGCTCCTGGAACACGGTCTGGACCTGTTGGACCGACCGCTCCGCGATGTCCCCATGCTGACGCCGGCCGAGCACGAGGACCTCACCGCCGGACGCGCGCACGGCACTCAGGTGCGCTACGCGGACCAGGCCACCCTTCACGGGCTGTTCGAGGCCCAGGCCGCCGCCCGACCGGAACGGATCGCCGTCGTCACGGCGTCCGGCAGGACGCTGACCTACGCCGAGCTCGACGAGCAGTCCAACCGCGTCGCCCGGGCCCTGCGGGCGGAGGGCGTCGGCCCGAACGACCGCGTCGCGCTGATGATGGAGCGGGGGCCGCGGTTGCCGGTCGCGCTGCTCGGCATCCTGAAGTCCGGAGGCGCCTACGTACCCGTGGACCCCGGCCACCCGGCCGGGCGGGTGGACTTCCTGCTGCGCGACAGCCGCGCCAAGCTGGTGATCGTCGATGACGGCGACCCCGCCGGCCTCCCCCCGGACGTGGCGGCCCGGCGGATGGACAACCTGCTGACCGGCAGCGGGGCCCCGATCGAGCCGGTCGCCACCTCCCGTGACCTCGCCTACGTCATCTACACCTCCGGCTCCACCGGGCACCCCAAGGGCGTCATGGTCGAGCACCACAGCGTGGTCAACCGCCTCGCGTGGATGCAGCGCCGCTACCCGCTCGTAGAAGGGGACGTGCTCCTGCAGAAGACGCCGGTCTCCTTCGACGTCTCGGTGTGGGAGCTGTTCTGGTGGGCCGTCGAGGGCGCGACCGCGGCCCTGCTGCCACCCGGCGGCCAGCGGGACCCACGCGAGGTGCTCCGGGCGATCCGCGAGCACCGGGTCACCGCCGTGCACTTCGTCCCCTCGATGCTCGGCCCGTTCCTCGACCTGCTGGAGGAGTCGGCGGCGGCACGCCGGGGCATCGCGACCCTGCGGTACGTCTACTGCAGCGGCGAGGCCCTGCCCGGGCCGCAGGTCGAACGGTTCAACCGCCTCACCGACCGGTGCCGCCGCGAGAGCGGCGCCGGACATTCGGCGCGGCTCGTGAACCTGTACGGCCCGACCGAGGCGACGGTCGACGTCTCGTCCTACGACTGCCCGTCCGACCCCGCCCGCGGCGTCAGAAGGGTTCCCATCGGACGACCGATCGACAACACCAGGCTGTACGTGCTGGGCGCCGACGACCTGCCACAACCCGTCGGCGTCGCCGGCGAACTGTGCATCGGCGGAGCCGGAGTCGCCCGGGGCTATCTCGGCCGTCCGGAGATGACCGCCGAGAAGTTCGGCAGCGACCCGTTCGTGCCGGGTGGCAGCCTGTACCGCAGCGGGGACCTGGCCCGGTGGCTCGCGGACGGCACCCTGGAGTACCTCGGACGGATCGACGACCAGGTCAAGATCCGGGGCCAGCGCGTCGAGCCCGGGGAGGTGGCGGCCGCCCTGCGCGCGGTCCCCGGGGTTCGGGACGCCGTCGTGGTGGGACGCACTACCGCCGACCGGGGAACCGTCCTGGCCGGCTACTACGTCGCCGAGACCGCGATCGACACAGTATTGCTGCGCGAGCGGCTCGGACAGGCGCTGCCGGCGTTCATGGTTCCGGCGTCCTTCACCCGGATCGACGCAATCCCGCTGTCCCCCAACGGCAAGGCCGACCGCCGCGCCCTTCCACCGCCGGACGAGACCCCGAGTGCCGCCGGGGGTGAGCAGCCGCGCAACCGTACCGAGGCGGTCCTCGCCGAGGTCTGGGCCCACGTCCTGGGCCATGACACCGTGGGAGTGCACGACGACTACTTCACCCTCGGCGGCGACTCGATCACCATGCTCAGGGTGCGCGCCGAGGCGGAGGCCCGGGGCCTGCGCTTCTCGCTCACCGACCTCCTGCGGAACCCGACGGTATCCGGCCTCGCTCCGTACGCCGTGGAGTGCGACGCGTCCGAGTCCGAGGTCGGCCCGGCTCCGTTCGCCCTCGTGGCCGACGTGGACCGGGCCCGTCTCCAGGAGGCCGAGGACGCTTACCCGCTGACCCGGCTCCAACTCGGCCTGCTCTACCACAGCCGCAGGCACGAATCGTCGGCCAGGTACCGGGACGTCTTCCGGTACACCCTGGAGATGCCCTGGAACGAGAAGGAGTTCCGTCGGGCCTTCGAACGGCTGGCGGTACGGCATCCGGCGCTACGGTCGGCCTTCGACCTGAAGGGCGCCGAACCACTGCAAGTCGTCCTGCCCCGGGTGCACGGCGGCCTGGAGATCGCCGACCTGCGTCCGCTGGACAGTACGACGGCCGAGGCCGAGGTGGTCGCGCACATCGAGAAACGCCGTCGTCACCCCTACGCGTTCGACCGGCCGCCGTTGTACCTGTTCCGCGCCCACGTGCGTCCCGCCGCCGTCGACCTGGTCCTCAGCTTCCACCACGCACTCCTCGACGGCGGCAGCGTCGCCACGCTGCTCCAGGAACTGCTCCAGGACTACGCCCACGGCCTCGGCCTGGACACCGGTCCCGTGGACGTAGCGGCGCCTCCCTCACCGGCGACCCACGTGCGGTCGGAGCAGGCCGCCCTGCGTTCGCCGGAGTCCCGGCGCTACTGGCGCGAGAGGCTGGACGGCTGTGAGCCCCTGCCGGTCGAATCCTTCTCGCCCCATCTGCCCAGCACCGGACACCGTCCGGCCTCCCGACGGCTCGACCTGCCCGCCGCCCTCGTCGAGCGGATGCGGAGCTTCGCGGCCGAGCACGCTCTGCCCGTCAAGTCCGTGCTCTTCGCGGCGCACACCCTGACGCTGGCGGCGCTCGCCGGCACCCGTGACGTCACCACGGGTCTCATCACCCATGGTCGGCCCGAAATGGCCGGGGCGGAACGCACCGCCGGACTTTTCCTGAACACCGTGCCCGTACGCCTGGACACCGCGCGGGACAACTGGCTGGAGGTGGCGCGCGAAAGCTTCCGCCAGGAGCAGGAGGACCACCCCCACCGCCGCTACCCCCTGAGCGCCATCCAGGAGGACCACGGCGGCCCCGTGCTGGACACCGCCTTCAACTACGTGCACTTCCACCAGCTTTCCCGGGTATTCGATCTGCCCGGTGTGCGCCTCGTCGAGTTCCGCACCTGGGAGGAGAACGACTTCCGCCTCCTGGTGAACGCGATCACGGAACCGGACGGCACCGGCACGTGGCTGCGGATCGACTGCGACGGAGAGACCTTCGCGGCCGAGCAGGGCGACCTCTACGCGGACGGCTATCTGAGCGTCCTGCGCCGTTTGGTGGACCACCCGGACGAAGCGCCGGACCTTGCCTTCCTCGCCCCCCGCCCCTTCCTTGCCTCCCCGGCGGAGCACCCCACGGTCGTCTCCCGCTTCGCCGAACAGGCCGCGCGCACTCCGGACGCGACCGCCGTGGTGGCGGGCGGGGAACGGTGGAGTTACGCCCGGCTGGCCGAGGCAGCGGAGAACGTGGCCGGGCGGCTGTACGCGCTCGGCGCGCCGGCGAACGCCCGGATCGGGGTCGCCATGAACCGGTCCCCGCTGACCATGGCGGTGCTCCTGGGCGTCATGCGCGCCGGATGCGCGGTCGTCCCCATGGATGTCAGTTATCCGCCCGCCCGGCTGGCCACCATGGTGGAGCAGGCCCGGCCCTTCCGCGTCGTGGCCGAGTCCGCGCACGCCGACCTCGCCGGTGACCCGGCGCTGCTGCTGCCCGCCGAGTCGGTGGCCGCACCCGCACCTGTGTGCCCGGCGCGGGGTGGATCGGACAACGGGAGCACCGCGTACGTCCTCTTCACCTCGGGCTCCACCGGGACCCCCAAGGGCGTCGTCATGCCGCACCGCACCCTGGCCGCCCTGGTGGCCTGGCAGGCGGCGGCGCCCAGCGCGGTCCCAGGCGGCGTCACACTCCAGTTCGCACCACTGAGCTTCGACATCTCCTTCCAGGAGATCTTCTCCACCCTGTGCTCCGGCGGCACCCTGTGCCTGGCCGACGACGCGCAGCGGCGCGACATGCCCGCGCTGCTGCGCCTGCTCGACCGTGAGCGCGTCGAGCAGGTCTTCCTCCCCCCGGTGGCCCTCCAGCAACTCGCGGAAGCAGCCGGCACGCTGGACATCACACCACCAACCCTGCGGATGGTGATCACCTGCGGCGAGCAGCTGCGCGTCACCCCGGAGATCCGCGCGTTCTGCGCCAGGCTCCCGGGAGGCGTCCTGGAGAACCAGTACGGTCCCACCGAGACGCACGTGGTCACCGCGTTCACCATGACGGGGGACCCCGCGGCCTTCCCCGCGCTGCCGCCGATCGGCCGCGCCATCGACGGGGCCGAGGTGCACGTCCTGGACAAGCGGATGCGTCCGGTGCCGACCGGGGCACGGGGCGACATCTATCTGGGCGGCAACTTCCTGGCCGACGGCTACGAGGGCCGCCCGGACCTGACCAAGGAGCGTTTCCTCCCGCACCCCTTCGCGGACGAAGACCGCCGGCTCTACTACACGGGCGACGTCGGCATGGTGCTTCCGGGCGGCGACGTCGTCTTCCTCGGACGCGATGACGCCCAGGTCAAGGTACGGGGCTTCCGCGTGGAACCAGTCGAGGTGGAACTGGCCGTGGCCGGCCTGGCGGAACGGCACCCCGGTCTGCGTGACGCCGCGGTCGTGGCCCGCGAGCGGGCGGACGGCGAGACCTTCCTCGCCGCCTTCCTCCTCGGCGAGGGAACGGACGAGGACCTGTCCGGCATCCGTGAGCGGTTGCGCGCCACCCTGCCCGGTTACATGGTCCCCTCGCACCTGCAATGGGTGTCCCGGTGGCCGTTGACCCCCAGCGGCAAGCGCGACGACGCCGCGCTGCGCCGCACCCCGCTGAGCGCCCCCGGCCGCGCTCCCGACGCCGGGCCGCGCGACGCGTACGAGCAGACGCTCGCCGAGATGATGGCGGACGTGCTGGGACTGGACACAGCGGGGACGCACGACAGCCTCTTCGATCTCGGCGGCACCTCGCTGACCGCGATGCGGCTGGTGATCCGGATCGAACAGCGCTACCGGGTGAACCTCCCTCTGGCCGAGTTCGTCGCGACGCCCACCCCCGCCGGGCTCGCGGCACGGCTGCGCGACGGTGGGGCGAAAGCCGCCTTCAACCCCTTGGTGCCGATCCGCCCGCAAGGCGCCCGCCCGCCGCTGTTCATGGTCCACCCGATGGGTGGCACCGTGCTGTGCTACGTCGCGTTCGCCCGGCACCTCGCGGCCGACCAGCCGCTGTACGCGCTCCAAGCGGCCGGAGCCGACCCCGGCACCACACCGCTGTGCACGGTGGAGGACCTCGCCGACAGCTATCTCGCCGCGCTGCGGACGGTACGGCCGCATGGTCCCTACACCGTCGGCGGATGGTCCTTCGGCGGCTTCGTCGCCTTCGAGATCGCCCGCCGGCTGCGGGCGGAGGGCGAGCGGGTGACCCTGCTGGTGGTGGACACCACCGCCCTGGACCAGGGAGCGCGCTCCCCGCACGACGACGAGGCCATGCCGGAGTGGTTCTTCCACGAACTGCTCTGGCCGCGCGACGGCGGCACGGCACCCGCTCGAACCGTCCCGGACGGGCTCGGCTCGCTGGAGGAGATGTTCACGTACATGGCCCGCGTCGCGAGTGAGCGGGGTGTCCTGCCGGCCGGCAGCTCCGGGGCCGTCGTCCGCCGCCTGTTCGACGTCTACCGGGCGAACTGGCACGCGACCCTGGCCTACCGCCCCCCGCGCGAGGACCAGGACCTCACGCTGATCCGCGCCGCGGAACCGCTGCCCACCGTCCTGTCCGCCATGCACGGCGCCGCCCGAACCCGTCACCAGGACCCCTGCAACGGCTGGAGCGCCATGACCAGCGGACGGATCCGGACGGTCCGCGTCCCCGGAGACCACCTGACGATCATGGAAGAGCCGCACGTGGCACATCTGGCGAACAGCGTCGCCGAGCTGATCGCCGACTCCGGCCGAAGCGGGCGGGTGGGCTGACACCATGTCATCGGGACGTCCTGTGAAAGCCCTCGTCATCGGCGCCGGTATCGGCGGTCTGACGTGTGCGGTCGCGCTCCGGCGCGTCGGCGTCGACGTCGAGGTGTACGAACGCGCCACCGAGCTGCGCGAAGCCGGCTCCGGTCTGTCGGTCATGAGTAACGCCGTCACCGCCCTCACCGGCCTCGGCATCGACCTGGGCCTGGACAAGCGCGGTCAGGCCGTGGAGTCGTTCACGATCATGAACCGACGCGGCCGTCTCATCAGAGACCTGCCGTTCGAGGACGCCTGCGAGCAGGCGGGCGCGCAGAGTTTCTGCCTCAGCCGCGCGGACCTCCAGGAGGCCCTGCTGACGGAAGCCGGTGACTGCCCGGTCCACCTGGGGGCGACCGCCTCCGGCTTCGAGACCGCAGGCCCGGGGGTCACCGTCCGCTTCACGGACGGCCGCTCGGCGAGCGGGGACGTCCTCATCGGCGCCGACGGGTTCCACTCGGCCGTACGACGCCACCTCGTCGGACCCGAGCGGTCACGGGACTGTGACCACCTCTTCCGGCTCGGCATCGTCCCCTTCCAACACCCGCGCCTCACCAGGGGCGCCGTACGCCACTACTGGGGGCGCGGACAGCGTTTCGGCCTCATCGACATCGGCCACGGCCGGTGCTACTGGTGGGCCGCCATGAGCACCGCCCGTGGGACGCCCGCCCCGCGTCATGTCAAGGACGCCGTCCGACAGGCGTACGAGGGGTGGGCCGAGGAGGTACGGGCGGTGATCGAGACCACCCCCGAGGCGGACATCCTCACCGTTCCCTCACGCGACCGGGCTTTCCTGGAACGGTGGGGCGACGGTCCCGTCACCCTCCTCGGCGACGCCGCCCACCCCATGCTGACCACGCTCGCCCAAGGGGCCGGCATGGCCATGGAGGACGCCGTCGTGCTGGCACGGACGCTGGCCGAGCTGACGGCGAACCACGATCCGGTGCGGGCCCTACGCGCGTACGAGGAACTACGCCGCGACCGCACGCGGGCCATGGTGGCCGGCTCCCGCAGCATGAACAGACTGACCCAGGGAACCCGCCCGCACCGGCGTCTGATCCGCGACACCTACTTCCGGCTGGTACCCCGCCGTGTCCTCGTCCGGCAAACCTCCCAGGCCCTCACCTACCCGGAGGGGCCGGCCGCCGGACCCGGCAGCGTCCGACGGGACCTGAGCCCCTTGGAACGGCTGTACTGGATCGCCGACCTGACCTCACCGCTCAACGTCATCGCCCGCGCCCGGGTCCACGGAAACCTGTCCCCGTCGCTGCACCGCCGCGCCCTGGACATCCTCCAGCTGCGGCACCCCCTGCTGCGCGTCGCGATCACCGACGACGGCACCGGAGCGCACCCCGCCTTCGTCCCCCTGGACGGGCGGCAGATCCCGCTCCGGCACGTCCGGGTGTCACCGGACGATCCCGCCGCCGACACCCGGTGGCAGCGCGAGGTCGACGGCCGCGAACTCGCGGAGGGCCTGGACTGGCGCACCGGGCCACTGCTGCGCGCGGTGGTGATCACCTCGGGAGGGACGGAGGACGAGGACGGAGGAGACGTCCACGACCTGCTGCTGACGGTCTCGCACGTCATCGCCGACGGCAAGACGTGCCTGTCCCTGGTCCGCGAATGGATCGAACTCGCAGCGCGGCTGGACGACGGCGCATCGCCGCAGGCCGTTCCACGGCGGGTCCTTCCCGCGACGGACGACCTGCTCCCGCGCCGCCACCGGGGCCCGTCGGGTATCACCGGGTTCAAGGCCATGATGCGACGGGAGGAACAGGCGTCCCTGACCCGCCCCGCACAGCGGGTCGTCCCCAGCGAGCACGTCCCGTTCGAGCAGCGGCGCACCCGGATGGAGCACCGGTCCCTCTCCGCCGACCGGATGGAACTCCTGGTACGGGCCGCCAAGCGGAACGGCACCACCGTTCACGGGGCCCTGGCCGCCGCGATGGTGTCGGCGGTCGCCCGGGACGCGGGCACCCCGGCCGCCGCGCACTTCTCGATCGGTTCGCCGGTCGACTTCCGCGCCGACCTCGAACCACCCGTCTCTGCCGACGAGGTCGGCACCTACGTGGCCACGGTCCCGTCCCGCGTCCGATACGAGCCCGGCCAGTCGCTGTGGCCCATGGCCCGGAGCATCAGCCAAGACGTGGTGCGGCGCCGGAAGCGGCAGGACCACCTGGCCACGATCAGCCTGCCGCGCGTAGCAGGCCCCGGGTCGCTGGCGGACAGCGAGTCGTTCATGCGGTTCATGGACGAGGAGGGGCCGATCAACCTGTGCCTGTCCAACGTCGGCCGCTACGACTTCCCCGAACAGTCGGGCCACTGGCGGATCGACGGCGCTCAGTTCCTCACAGGCGTCTCGGTGATGGGCGCCATCGTGGCGGCGGCCACCACCAGTCACGGCAGGCTCGCGTGGAACTTCGGCTACGTCGAGGGCCTGGTTCCGGCGTCGCGCGCACAGCGCATCGCCGACGACTCCGTACGCATCGTGCTGTCCGCCCTCACCGAGTAACCGACCGAGCCGGATACGCGCCGGGAGCGGCGGAACCCCCCGTGGTTCCGCCCTCCGCCCGTCGGACCCCGTCGGCTGTCCCCTCCCCCCTGAAAGGTTTCCGCTCCGATGACCAGTGCTCCTGACCGCACGCCGATACGGCGCCGTGTGCTGCCCGCCGACGAGAACGGTTCGTTGTGGGAGGCCCGGCCCTCGTGCGGGATCTTCGAGTTCCGCGGCATGCGTCTGCGGCTCATGGTGGAGGACCCCACAGAGGTCCTGTTCCCGACCGACTGCGGACTGAGCCTGCTCAGCGCGCTCAACGGTGACGACGCCCCCGTGCTGAAGGGCGTCAACGCCCTGGACCTCGGAGCCGGTTCCGGGCTCTACAGCGTCGCCCTGCTCGCGGCCGGTGCCGAGAGGGTGACCGCTCTGGACATCAATCCCGCCTTCGTCGCCCAGACCGTGGCCAACGTGACGGCCAACGGGCTCGACGGCTCACGGCTGACGTGTGTCACTTCGCCGCTGGAGGAGTACACACCGGAAGAGCGGTTCGACCTGGTGATCACCAACCCGCCGCACCTTCCCCACGATCCGAGTTATGCCAGGGGGGACGGGCTGGAGACGGCCCTCGTCGCCCGGAGGGGTGGACGCGCGGTGTACGACGCTGTCGTCGACCGTGTGGACGGATTCCTGGCGCCGGGCGGCTCCCTGCTCATGGCGCACTCCTCCCTCGCCGACATCCCCCGAACCGTCACGGAACTCACCTCGCGTGGCTACGAGGCCGAGACGCTCGAGATCTTCGAGATGGACATCCCGCTGCTGGCGTACGCCGAGCACAGGGAGACCCTGCAGATCCGTCTGAAGGAACTGCGGGCGGAGGGGCGGGCGGAATTCGACGGGTCGCGCTTCACGGTGCACGCCCTGGTATTCCGGCGCCCTCCGGGTGCCATCCGCCGCTGACGGACTCTCGGCAGCGCCTCGCGCCTACGGTTCGGAGGGATCCGCTACATCGGCGGGCCCCTCCGAACCGGTGCCCGGGAGCATCGACGACAGTCCACGCCGGGACGGTCTGCTGCCTCAGGTCTCAGGCCGGCGCGTTCTGCCTGTCCTGCAGCAACCGTGCGATCTCGGCGATGGTGTTCGCTTCTGAGAGTTCGTCGAAGCCGACCCTGAGTCCGGACTCCTCTTCCAGCACCAGGGACAGTTCCACCACGAACAAGGAGTCCAGTCCGAGGGCCGCCGGCGTGGCCTCGGGGGAAACCAGCTCGGGCCTCACCTGAAGCCTGTCGATCAGGATGTGCGCCAAAGTGTCGTACATGCCGTTCCTCCGGGACGAGTCAGTGCGAACGTTCGAGATGTGGCCACACAAGAGTCGTGGCACCCCAGGTGAGGCCGCCGCCGAAGGCCGTGAGCAGGATCCGGTGTCCGGGCTCAAGGTCCCCTGCGCGGCTGGCGTGATCGAGCAAGATCGGAATCGACGCAGCCGAGGTGTTACCGACCTGCTCGATATTGGACAGCGCACGGTCCGCCGTGACGCCCAACCGCTGCGCGAGCATGGTCAAGATCCGAGCGTTCGCCTGGTGCGCGACAATCCGGTCCGCTTCCTCCGGCTTCCACCCCGCGGCGTCCAGCGCCGCGCGTGAGGCGGAAGCCATGTGCTCCACGGCTCGCCAGAACACTTCGCGCCCCTCCAGACGCATATATGGGTCTGCCGGAGCCCCGCCGGCCTGTGAGCGCTCCTCGGATCCGCCGGAGCGTACGGTGATCAGATCGCGACCATCGCCATCACTGCCCAGAACGCAGGTCCCGAGGGCGCCGGGTTCCTCGCGACGGCCCGAACGCAGCACGACGGCGCCGGCGCCGTCGCCGAAGAGCATGCTCGTGGGGTCGCCCGGGTCGACGCTCAGCGAGAGCGTGTCCGTGCCGATGACCAGGACGCTGTCAGCCGTGCCCGCGGCGATCAGGCCCTGGGCGACCCCCAGGCCGTAGACGAAGCCAGCGCACACTGCTTGGACGTCGAGCGCCATCACCCCGGTCATCCCCAGGCGTGAGGCAACGCTCGGGGCGGTACCGGGGCACGGCCTGTCCGGTGATGTGGTGGCCACGACTACGGCTGCGACATCGCCCAGTGCCGACTGGGAGAGCGCCTCGCGACCGGCAGCGACAGCCAGGTCTCCGCTGGTGGTACCCGGCTCCACAACGTGCCGGAACCGGATGCCGGAGCGCTGGAAGATCCATTCGGGCGACCGGCCCAAGCGCTCCGCCAACTCCTCGTTGGCCACCCGGCGCGACGGCACACACGATCCGACCCCGGCCAGGACGGACGCCGGAAATGCTCGGCTCCTCAATTCTCCTGCCCCTGGTCCAGGAGACGGACAAGCCTTGCCGGGACCACCGCTCCGCACCTTCGACAGGGTTCCAGGACGAAGCCACATGTGGCTACATAAAAGCGCAAATCCCCCATAGGGCCCAGTCGTATCACGACGAAAGGCCAGGCGACCCGAGCGACTCGCGGTCCTGGGCGATAGGGCACCGCTGGCCCCGGCCCCCGCACCAGGTTGTGCCACCGCCCCAACGACACCGAGGGACGGAGAGCGGACTTGCAGCCCTCACATTCAAGGCTGCCATCAAGGACTGGCCAGACTGAAGCGGAACGTCCGCGGTCTGATCCTGACCTGCGACGGAGCCCCCTCCAGGGCTCTGACCTGGGATTTCCCGGTTGGCATGCGTTGGCTCCCGACGGCTGTTTACGGGGCTCCTGCAGACTGGCTGCGGACTGGCCGGGGGTCCCGAGGCGGAGAAATTCATGGCGCACCGGCCGGACCTGCAACGAGACTGCGCAGGTGAGCGACTCCTACCCCTGTCCCTGCTGCGGGCACCGCGTGCTCGACGCCATGCCCGGCTCGTACGAGATCTGCCCCGTCTGCTTCTGGGAGGACGCCACATCTTGGGCTGATCAAGCCCGGTGACGTGAAGAGCTGGATCACCAGCCTGACGACCACCCACAAGCTCGCCGCGAGCACCTCCCGCACCGTCTTCAACGCGGTCTTCCGGGCAGCGGTCCGCGACCGCATGATTCCGCACAACCCCTGCACCGACGCGAAGCTGCCCTCCGCGCCCCGGAAGAAGGTGTTACCGCTCGCGGTCGCGCAGGTGCGGACGCCGGCCGAGGAGATACCCGGCCGCTACAGGGGCCTGGTCCTGCTGGGCGCTTGCACAGGGCTCCGCCCTGGCGAGCTCTTCGGCCTCCAGCTTCGGCACGTGGACCTGCTGCACGCCACCGTCTCGGTCGAGCAGCAGATCCAGCAGACCGCCAGGCACGGCGTGTACGTCTGCCCGCCCAAGACCGCTCGATCGCACCGCACGGTCCCGCTCCCCCCGCATAGCGGTGGATTCGATGAAGGCCCACCTGCGGGACTTCCCCGCCGATGGGCCCGAGAGCTGGATCTTCACGGCGCCGCAAGGCGGACCCGTGGTCTACACGCACTTCATGGACGGGTCCTGGCGGCCGGCCTGCGCGAAGGCCGGCATACCGAAGGGCACCGGACCCCACGCCCTCCGGCACCACTACGCCAGCCTGCTGATCAAGCACGGCGAGTCCGTGAAGACGGTCTCCGAGCGCCTCGGCCACACCAACGCGGCCATGACGCTGACCATCTACACCCACCTGTGGCCCGACTCCGAGGAGCGGACCCGGGCCGCCGTCGACAAGGCGTACGCGGACCAGTCCGCCGAGGCCCAGCCACAGGTCGACGAAGCGGCGTAGCCGCTCCCCCGCGTGCCGGGCTCATCCAGCACGCTGCGGACTCTGTACGGACCGCGAAGGCCGCCCGACCCGCTCCGTCGCAGGTCAGACGGCCTTTCGCTGAACGTATTAGACGTTGAAGCGGAACTCCACCACGTCGCCGTCCTGCATGACGTACTCCTTGCCCTCCATGCGGGCCTTGCCCGCCGAGCGGGCTTCGGCCACCGAGCCCGTCTCGACCAGGTCGGCGAAGGAGATGACCTCGGCCTTGATGAAGCCCTTCTGGAAGTCGGTGTGGATCACACCGGCCGCCTCGGGGGCCGTCGCGCCCTTCTTGATCGTCCAGGCGCGGGATTCCTTGGGGCCTGCCGTCAGGTAGGTCTGGAGGCCCAGGGTGCGGAAACCGACGTGGGCGAGGGTGGCCAGGCCCGGCTCTTCCTGGCCGACCGACTGGAGGAGTTCCAGGGCCTCCTCGTCGTCCAGCTCCGCGAGGTCCGACTCCAGCTTGGCGTTGAGGAAGATCGCTTCGGCGGGGGCGACCAGGGCGCGCTGTTCGTCCTTGAAGGCGTCGTCCGTCAGCTCGTCCTCGTCGACGTTGAAGACGTAGAGGAACGGCTTGGTGGTGAGCAGGTGCAGGTCGTGCAGCGGCTCGGCCTTCTCGGTGCCCTGGACGATGCCCGCCGAGAAGAGCGTCTCGCCCGTCTCCAGGATGGCCTGGGCCGCCTCGATGGCCGCGACCTTGGGCAGGACGTCCTTCTTGATCCGCGATTCCCTCTGGAGGCGCGGGAGGACCTTCTCGATCGTCTGGAGGTCGGCGAGGATCAGCTCGGTGTTGATCGTCTCGATGTCGTCCTTGGGCGAGACCTTGCCGTCGACATGGACGACGTTCTCGTCCTTGAAGGCGCGGATGACCTGGCAGATCGCATCGGACTCACGGATGTTCGCCAGGAACTTGTTGCCCAGGCCCTCACCCTCCGAGGCGCCGCGCACGATGCCGGCGATATCGACGAAGTCGACGGTGGCGGGGAGGATCCGCTGGGAACCGAAGACCTCCGCGAGCTTGGTCAGGCGCGCGTCCGGCACGCCGACCACGCCGACGTTGGGCTCGATGGTGGCGAACGGGTAGTTGGCCGCCAGCACGTCGTTCTTGGTCAGGGCGTTGAACAGGGTCGACTTGCCGACATTCGGCAGACCGACGATTCCGATACTAGTACTCATGAAGCAAACGTCCGCTCAGGATCAAGAAGGGTGGGATCGGCCGTGACTCCAGGCTTGCTCACCGGCTCCCCGTTTCCACAGCAGCCCAAGCGCGCCATCATCTACGTGCGCGTATCACGGTACAGGGACAAGGACGAGAAGATCTCACCCGAACTCCAGATCGACGCGTGCAACACGTTGGCGGAGCGCGAGGGCATGGTCGTCGTTGACGTCCTGCAGGACCTCAACCTGAGTGGCAAGTACTTCGCGAAACGCCAGGTGGAGCAGATCATCCAGCGGATTAAAAGGGGCGAAGCGGACGTCGTCCTGGTGTGGCGTTGGTCACGGTTCGGGCGTGATGCGACCTTGAGCTCGTACAACATCAAGCGCCTGGAGCAGGCCGGCGGAGAGATCCGAGCGGCGAAGGAGGATATCGATACCTCCAGCAGCGGCGGTCGGCTCGGCCGGAACACGCACCTGATCGTCGCCGAGTACGAGGTCGACCGCAGTCGCGAATCCTGGATGGAGACCCACGACCACCGACGCAACCGCGGCGTCACTCACGACGGCCAGCTCCGATTCGGCTACGGAAAGTGCCGGCGCCCGCTGGAGGGGGATCCTGACTCCCGTTGCGAGAAGTGCCGCGTGGGAGCCCTCCACGTCGAGGAGTCGGAAGCCGCCTACGTACGGGAGATGTTCGAGCGCCTGTCGGCCGGAGAGCCGATGAACCGCATCGTGGTCGACATGACAGCCCGCGGCCTGCGCACCCGCGAAGGCGCGGTCCTGACCATCGGCAAGTGGTACCGGATGCTCGACAGCGGCTACCAGGCGGGCTACGTACGCCACCAGCCGACCAAGTACCGGAAGGAGCTCGGGAGCAGCCATGTAGACGCTCCCGGCATCGAGTGGATCAAGGGGATTCACGATCCGCTCGTTCCCGAGGATCTTTGGACGGCGTACAAGGCGCGGCGGGGACGCAGGGCGGGCAGCACTCGGGACAATTCCCCGGCTCACAGCGTGACGGGCCTGATCTACTGCGATCTGTGCGGCTGGCGCATGGTGTCCGGTAGCACGAAGTACAAGCGGAAGAACGGTGACAGCGGGATTTCGGTGTTCTTCCGCTGCTCGGCGAAGGTGCGCGGGGCCACGTGCACGGGTGGCACGGTGCTCCTCACCGTCGTGGAAGAGGCAGTCCGCTCGTTCCTGGTGTCGCGGGTCACTCCGGAGGGAGACACCATCGCGGCGACTTCGGCCAGGGAGGCCGCGGCGACCCCGGTGGCACGGCCCGTTGAAGTGGATCAGTATGCGCAGCTCAACGAGCGGAACGCCGAACTGGAGCGGCTGGTCACGCTCTACACCAAGGGCATGATCAAGCTGGAGAGCTACGAGCACCGCTATCGGGAGCTGACCGACGCGATCGCCAAGTTGGAGGCGCAGATCGAGCAGCGGGAGAGCGTGCCGGTGCCGGCCGTGGCCCCGAGCCCTCAGGTTTTCCGGGGCATCCTCACCGAGTGGGAGGGGCTGGAGGCCTGGGCGAAGCGTCAAGCCCTGTCGATGGTCGTTCACCGGATCGCGGTCCGCCCCGGGCCTCGTGGCACGAAGGACAAGGTACGGATCATCCCAATCGAGGATGCCGAGAAGTACAGCCCTCAGGCGGCCTTGCCGGCTCCAGGGCGCGCCTTCGGCGGGCCGGCGGTTGCCCGCGTCGACGACGAGCCACTGGAGGAGCTGAGCGATGCGCCCTGATCCCTCCACTGCTGTCCGACCGCGTAACCGATGAACTCGTAGAACCGGCTCCACGGGTCGTCGGTGGCAATGGCGGGGGCGGTACGAAGGTTCGGAATCGGCGGCATGCAAGATCTCCCGGCGGCAGGGCGTGAACCGCGTCGCGGAACTGGCGACGGCCTGGTCAGGATCCGGAGATACGAAGGTTTCACCAGGCCGGGAATCGGTGGTAGGGGCTCGCCCTGAACGGTGTCGACAAGCACTGTTCTCGGTCATGGGAAGGGGGGGGGGGGGGGCCCCCGCCCGCGGGGGGGCCCCCCCCCCCCCCCCCCCCCCGGGGCGGGGCGGCGGGCGCGGGGGGGGGGGCGGGGGGGGGCCCCCCCCCCC
>NZ_JBITDJ010000001.1:0-27335 GCF_044454085.1 Streptomyces sp. NPDC051569 | reverse complement strand
GGGGATCCCCATCTCGACGATCCTGCGGCAGACGTCGTCGCCGGGGGGGGGGGGGGGGGCGCGCCCCCGCCCCCCCCCCCCCCCCCCCCCCCCCCCCCTTCCCATGACCGAGTGTCCGAGACCTGCGGACCTGTGGAGACGCAGGGCGGACCAGCAGCTACCCCATGCGCCGAACCCCACCACGAAGTCGACGCCGCTGCGTTAGCGGGGGAGCAAGGCCCTACCCCGCCTGGGGCTTCGTCGTGTCACAGCACCGTTACAGTGCCTTCACTCAGGCCACACACGTCGCATGATGGTCCCTCAGTAGCGGATCCGCTCAGGGGGGATCATGCACACCCGCACCATCGCCGCGCTCATGCTCACCGCCTGCGAAGGCACCGACACTGCTGGCAGCAAGCCCTGTAGCGCGCAGAGCGCCAACGACCAGCCGCTGGCCGCCAGCCACGCGCCCGCCACGGACGACAAGAAGACGGCCACCCTGCCGGACGTGATCGGCAAGGGCCTGCAGTCCGCGCAGGGCCAGGCTCAAGCCGCCGGCTTCTGCAGCCTGACCTCGCACGCCGCCCTCGGGCACGGCCACATGCAGCCCTTCGACCCCAATTGGAAGGTCTGCTGGCAGACCCGGACGCCCGGCGAACATCCGACCGACACCAAGGTCGACTTCACCACGGTCACGCTCGAAAAGACCTGCCCCGCCCCTGAAAGAGGCGCCCCGCCACCGGCCGCCGGATCGACCATGCCCGACTTCACCGGCAAGTCCGTGAAGGTCGCCCGCCAGGCTCTGCACAGCTCGACGAGCATCACCGTCGCGTCATGCCCAATCCGGCAGCAGAAAGAGATGACGAGTTGACGATAGAGGTGGTGTCGCTCGAGGAGGCCGTTCGATCGGCCGTCGAGCAGGGACGCGCGGAACTGACGCGCCTTAATAGCATCACGGACGACCTCGTCGGCGCATTTGCGCGAGAGCAACGCGTCGCGCCGTCCTCGTCTGGCTTGATCACCCGACTGGACGACTTCACTCGTGGGTTTCCAGGGGAACTGCTACGTCATCTCGATCGTGAGCGCGAGTCGCTCGGATCGTTCAACATCGCGTTCTTCGGACGTACCGGCGTCGGAAAGAGCACCCTGTTGTCGGCGTTTGGCCAGCTCGACGGGGAGTATGTCTCACCGGGTGTCAGCGATTGGACCACCGAGGTGCGTCCAATCGAGTGGCGGGATTGCCGACTGTTCGACACACCCGGGATCAACGGCTGGGGACGGACCGAGAGCCGCGACGATCTCGAGGCCAAGGCCCGCGAGGCAGTCGAGATCGCCGACCTCGTGCTTCTGTGCTTCGACAGCCAGTCTCAGCAGGAGATGGAGTTCGAGAAGATCGCCGCCTGGATCCGCGACCACGGAAAGCCGGTGGTGGCTGTCCTCAACGTCCGCAATTCGCGCTGGCGCCACCCCACGAAAGTTCCCAAGGCTCGCCGCAGGAATCTGTCCGAAGCGGTTCGCCAGCACACCGACAACATTCGGACCCAGCTCGTACAGATTGGGTTGCCCGACACACCGGTCGTCGCGATCCACAGCCGACGCGCCTTGTTCGCGCGCGCCACGACCCCCTTCCACGGCCCAGCCCCGGAGAACTTGCACCACGAACGGGAGGAGTTCGGTAAGGACTACCTCGATCGCTGGTCGAACTTCGGGACGCTAGAGCGCCTGATAGCCACCTCAATCGCGGAAGGCGGCGCCGATCTTCGTTTGACCGCGCTGCGCGAGGACATCCGATCACGGTGCCGCCGCGGGGTCGGCGAACTCGAAGATCTGGCGGTCGAGATCGAGCAGGAAGCGGAATCCCTCGAACGAGAGGTCGAGTCGCTGCTCGCGGTGTTGGGCTATCCGGAAGACGTCGAACGTGCCGTGTGGCTGCACGATGCGGCTCTCAGCGCGGATCTGGTTGACGTGTCCGAGCAGGCGCGGGGCCGCCCGTACACGTCGCCGGTCAAAGGGGCATTGGACCGATTCGTCCGGCACCTCGCTGCCTCGCACCTTGCGGGATGCAGCCGGCAGGCGATGGCCAAAGCGGATGATCTGATCCGGAGGGCATTCGCCGAGCACACAGCGGTCGACGAGTCGACGTTCATGAAGGTTGTGTTCGATCAAGATGCCATTTCCGCTGCGGCGGAAGCCGTTTGGGCGGATCGCCGGGCGTTCCTGCAGCGTGAGCTTGAAGTCGCGGTCGACCATAAGTCCATCGACAACGGGACGGCGGTATCGCACGCCGCGGTGATCCTCGGCGACGAGGGCGGCGGTGTGGCGGGTGATGTTGTCAGGGGGGCGGGCATCGCGGTGGGTGTGGGCGCCGCCCTTGCGGTACCTGCGTTGGCCCTCTTCTGGAACCCCGTAGGTTGGGTACTCGGCGCGGCTGCCGCGGGCGTCGGGATCGCAGGACAGATCCAGCAGCATTTCGGCAAGAAGATGAGCCAGCAAGCGTCGCAGCAAGCACGAGAAGCGAAGGCTCAGGCAATTGCAGACTGCCATCGCGCTGTGGATCAGACGTTCGTCGGCTACGAGGATGCCCTCGTCCGCGACAGCCGGGAAGCGGCGTGGACGTTGTTGGCTCCTACGGTCGGTGAGTCGCTCCGTGCTGCGATCGAGCTTCGCATGGCGCGCAGCCGGATCGGGCACTTGATCGACAGCCTGCAGACCTACGCCGGTTCGATCAAGCCCGCACCCGCTGTGACCGACGTCCTGCTGCGGGCTCAGCATCGGATGGGGGAATCCCCGGCCGAGGTGACCCGGGTGTTGTTGGGTGAGGACTGGCTCGAGTCTGACATCGACCACCGCTCGGCGCAGATCGACCGTGCCGTCCACGAGGTGTACTCGACTCGCCGGGAGGAGGACAACAGTCGGCTGACGCGCGCAATAGCCGCGGCGTGGAGCGCACCGTCGACGGCAAATATCCACTCGTGGCGAGACGACCTCGAGGACGCGGCCCGATGCGACCCGGCACTGTTCGATATTGCGCGAGCCTTCTGGCGCGTCGACGGGGCAAGACCAGCTATTGCCGTTCTCGGTGACTACAACTCGGGAAAGTCGTCGTTGATCCGTCGGATCATGGTGGACAGCAGCCAGCAATCGCACGCAGCGTTCGACATCAGGGCGTTGCCCGCGACCATAGCCGCGAATTGCTACCCATTGCCCCGGTTCGATCTCGTGGACACACCGGGCTTGCAGAGTGGACACGACGAGCACGACACCGTCGCACTCGAGGCGATCGCCGAGGCTGCTCTCGTGTTCGTCGTCGTCCACATCAATCTACTGGTCGGCAACACCTCGATATTGGACGGCCTCTCGCGCGGCTCGGAGATGCTTGCTTCAAAAGGCGGGCGGATGGTGTTCCTCGTCAATCGGTGCGACGAGCTGGGCGTGGATCCGCTGACCGCACCCGAGGTATTTCTCAACCTGCAGAACCGCAAACGCGAGGAACTTCGTGCAGCCTTCGCCGCTCGTTCCATCGAAGTAGAGATCGACAGAATCCACTGCTTGTCCGGCGATCCGTTCGGCCTGGTGGGAGGCGATGCAACGGCAGAACCCGGCGATTTCGACGAGAATCGGCTGTGGGACGGCGTGACTGCATTGACGAGCGCCCTATCAGGTCTGTCCGACGAGCAGCTGTCTACTGCGGCGTCGTCGGCCGCCTTCGATGCGGCGGTCACCGAACTCAAGCGTCACCAGCAAACGCTTCACCAGGTGCAGGTCGACGGCACGAATGACTTGCGTCGCTCGGAACCGGTGCTCGCTACCCTGCGGGCTGCAGTAAACGACGCCGTAGTTCTCGAAGGTTCACTGCGAGAGGACGCCCGCCGTGTGGTGGACCGCCGCTTGGTAGCGGCAAAATCCGTAGTCGCGGAACTCGATCGAAAGGACCACCAGAAGCTGGAGAACCTTGTCGACTCCTGGTGGAAGGCTCCACAGTTCGAAGCTGATCTGGAACGGTACCTTGCCGACGCGGCGCGCGTACTGGACGAGTGGTACAGCGACCACATAGCAGCAATCGGACGCGAGATACGCACTGCTGAGTTCCAGGTGACACCCGGGTTCGCGGCAGGATTCAAAGCCCAGGAAGACACCTGGTACGAGGATCTAACCGAGGGCGCTGGAAACGTCGCAGGAGCCGCAGCGCCGCTTGTAAAAGCCCTTGGAAACCGGGACGCGATCTACGCAATCGGCAAGCAGCTCGGCCACAAGTTCAAGCCGTGGGGTGCAGTGAAGGGCGGCGCCAAAGTCGCGAAGGCCGGATTCATCCTCGCGGTCGTCGCTGCCGCCGTGGATGCCGCAACGATGGCCAATGACATCCACAAGGCTGGGAAACACAAGCACCAGCAGGAGTCGGCATTGCAGGTGATTGACGAAGCGGCTGCGGGGATCGTCGAACAGATCATGCACGGCGAGCAGGGGGAAGGCCCCGTCGGATACCTCGAGCAGCGGACCAAGGAGCTCGAAATATTGCTCGACGAGCATCTCGATTTCGAATCATCGATCAGGGAACGGATGGACTCGGCGAAAGCGCATGCCGAGGCAGTCGGGGCCTTGATCACGGCCGCGGACGAATTGATCGGCACACCAGAGGGGAACGAGTAACCGTGGTCGACATCAATGCAGTGCGGGACTGGCTGGGGCGACTTCCAGGCGGATCTTTGATCGGGCAGTACGTCGACGAATGGGACGCGTTCGCGAAGACGGACAGACCGGTCGTGACCCTCTTCGGGTCGTACGACACCGGCAAGAGTTCCCTGCTCCGCCGGTTGCTCGTCGACTCGGGCAGCGACGTTCCCGGCTGGCTCACGATCAGCGCACGCCACGAAACTTTCGAGGTCAACGACGCCGAGGTCGGTGGGTGCATCATCCGCGATACCCCCGGATTTGCGGTGGGTGCGTCCGACATTCGTGCACAAAACAATTCGCGCCGAGCGATGGCGGCGGTCGGACTCACCGACGTCGGCATCGCGGTACTGACTCCGCAGTTGGCCACTGCCGAACGAGACATGCTTCAGAAGTTGTTCACGCAGGGGTGGCCGGTGGGGACGATGTGGTTCGTCATCTCGCGGTTCGACGAGGCGGGTGTGGACCCAGAGTACGACCTGTCGGAGTACCGGGAACTGAGCCATCGAAAGGTTCGCGAGTTGCGGGAACTGTTCGAGTTGGACGGCAGAACACCAGTATTCGTTGTCTCGCAGGACCCGTTCCAGACGGCAGGGCCGGACACAGATCTCAGCCGAGAGACCTGGGATGAGTTCCGTGGCTGGGACGGCATGAGGGACCTAGCGGATGCTTTCGCGGCCGTGTCCCCTTCGGCACTGCCCGGATGGCGACATTCGGCCGGGCAACGGTACTGGGCAGCGGTCCTGGACGAAACCGTGACCGAACTGCGGAGGCAACTGTCGGACTACACGGCACGTGCCGAAATAGCTGCCAGTGGCGTCGCTCGCCGCGAGGGATGGGAGAGCGAACTCGACACTCTCGATCGGGCCGCCCAAGCCGGCCTCGACGGTCTCGTCGAGGAGGTGACGCGGCGGTCATGGGAACCGACTTCCGGCGCCGATGAACTTCAGGCCGAGATTCAGCGCACGCTCGACGAGTGGTTCACCAAGCACGATGTCCGCCTCCAGCGGCTGCAGCAGTCTGTCCGCAAGACCAAGGAGCGAGAGCGCGCCCGACCCTCCTGGGCCGGCTTTGCTTCGCTGGTCGCGGCACTCGGGTCCGGGGAGGATGCCTCCACGACCCCGGCAGGGCCCGGCGGTGCCGCAGAACATGTCGAGACGGTCGGGACCATGTTGCTCGGTATGTTGAAGGTCGCGAACAAGGCACCCGGCTCAATCGCCGACGGGAAGGCCAGGTCGGTGAAGGCGGCTGGGGACCTGGGACGGCACATCGGCATCGCCGAAGCCGCGCTTCCCCTTGCCGTCTACCTGGCGAAAGTCATCGACGAGCAGAGAGCAGATCGCGCGCGCCTGAACCAGGACAAGGCGGCAGCCGAGAAGCGCCAACAGGTCGTCACGGAGTGCACGCAGCGCATTCGCGACACCTGGCAGCCGTTCGTCGACGACGTGCGTGAAGCGATCGTCGCGGAGACGAGAGACCAGGTCGACCTCGACGCGAGCCTGCGCCAACTCGTCGAGCAACTGCAAGAAGCTGTAGCGGAAGGCGAGGGTCTCCTTCGAGCGGGTACCGTGCCGCTGCTCCAGACAGAGGCGTAAGCGAGTGGGCCAGTACGGCCCAAGCCGAAGGGCGGCTGACGCCTGGGCGTGTCGATGCGCCTGCCGCCCTTTGGCGTCTTCGGTCGAGCAGTCGCGCGGCCCGTCAACGTCATCACCTCATGGAGTTGTGGAGGGTCTACAAAGCGCTCTTGGCGCATGCTCACGAGTCGTGGGGAGCCAGACGGAGGCGTCGTCAGATCAAACCTGCGTCGTCGCTACCTCCGGCCGCCGGCTCCGAATCCGCCGTCCGCGAAGAGCTGGCCGGATTGCAGCCGCGGCCGCGCTGTCAGCAGCCCAGCGCTGTCCCCCACCTCACGTGCCTTTACGGTCTAGAATTTCGGACGGGAGCGTTTGCAGGGTTCCTGGGTCGCACACCGGTGAGGGCTCCGGCCGGACCGCAGATGAGCCGAAACGGTGAGACGGGGTAGGGAGCCGCATGGAGGATGGCCGCTGGACGACGGTCACCGCGTCCGAGTTCGAGCACGAGCGCCGCGGGCTGGACGCCATCCGTCGGCGACTGCCGGACGAGGAGCCCTGGCGTGCCTGGTCGAACTTCACGTTCACGGCGAACAGCGGGCACGTCCGCGAGGTCGACCTCATGGTCGCCGCCCCGGCGGGCGTGTTCCTGGTCGAGCTGAAGGACTGGCACGGCTCGGTGGGCGGCGGCGGCCGGGAGTGGGTACAGACCACGCCGGGCGGCGCACAGCGCCAGCACGGCAACCCGCTGCATCTGACGAATCAGAAGGCGAAGGAACTGGCGGGCCTGATCGGCAACGTCGTGGGCCGCGGTCCCGGCAAGCCGCGGATCTGGGTCGGCGAGGCGGTCTGCTTCACGGACGACGCGCTTCAGGTCCACCTCGCAGGCGCGGACCGAAACGGCGTGTACACGATCAAGCAGCTCGTGGACATGCTGGCCGCCGTGCCGTCGGATCCCCGCCGCGAGGTCACGGCGGCGGTCTCCCGCCAGGTCGACTCCGCGCTCAAAAAGCTCGGCCTCTCCCCCGTCCGTCGCAAGCACGAGGTGGGATCCTACCTCCTCGACGCAAAGTCGTTCGACACGGGCCCCACCTGGGCCGACTACCTGGGCCGCCACACCCAGCTCAACGACCTCGCCCGCGTGCGGGTCTTCCTCAGCGAGCGGGGCGCCACGGCCACCGAGCGGGCCTCGGTGGAGAAGGCGGCCGCGCGGGAGGCGACGGTCCTCAGCCGGTTCCAGCACCCGGGCGTCGTGCGGCTGAAGAGCTACCTGCCGTCGGGCCACCCGGCCGGTCCGGCCATCCTCTTCGACTACCACCCCGAGACGCTGCGGCTCGACGACTACCTCGTCCAGCACGGCGAGCGCCTCGACCTGCGCGCCCGGCTCGGCCTGGTGCGCCAGCTCGCGGAGACCGTCCGCTCGGCGCACTCCCGCCGCCTGCACCACCGCACCCTGTCCGCGCACGCGGTGCACGTCATCCCGCGGGACCGCGGCCCGCGCGGCCGCGAGCTGGGCGAGGAGCAGCGCTGGCTCGGCCCCCGGCTGCAGATATCGGACTGGCAGATCGCCTCGGGGCACAGCACCACCCAGGGCAGGCCGCTGACGCTGGCGACGTCGCACCTCTCCGGCCTGCACGTCGCCCAGCAGGCCGATCCCTACCTCGCGCCCGAGCTGCGCATTCCGCGCGCCGACCCTGTCCGGCTCGACGTCTACGGGCTCGGCGTACTGACGTACCTGCTGGTCACCGGGCAGGCGCCGGGCGCGGATCAGAGCGAGGTGATGTCCCGGCTCGAGTCGGGCGAGACCCTCGCGCCGAGCGCGCTGGTGAACGGCCTCAGCACCGACGTCGACGAGCTGGTCGAGGCGGCCACCTCGTACGAGCCGAGCCGCCGGTTGTCGACCGTCGCCGACTTCCTGGAGATGCTGGAGTACGTCGAGGAGGCGTTCGCCGAGAAGGACGGGGCGGGCGGGGAGCCGCCGGCCGACGGGTCGCCGCCGGAGAAGAACGAGCCGGAGAAGGACCCGCTGGAGGCGGTCGCAGGCGACGTGCTCGCCCGCCGCTGGGAGGTCGTCCGGCGGCTCGGCACGGGTTCGACCTCGCGCGCGTTCCTCGTCCGCGACCGGGACGGCGAGCCGCGCCGCAGCGGCAGCCTGCCGGTGGCAGTGCTCAAGGTCGCGCTGAGCGAGGCCAAGCACGTCGTCCTCGACCGCGAGGCGGAGGTCCTGGGCCGCATCCACCGGGACTCCAGCATCATCGGGCTCTACGAGAAGGAGCCGCTGACGCTGGCCGACCGCCGGGTGCTCGCCCTGGAGTACGTGGGCGACAGCCGCGCCCTCGACTCGGAGGGCAGGTCCGCCCGTCGGGAGGACACCGTCGCCCGCCAACTGCGGGACTACGGCCGGCTGTGGACGGACCAGTTGGAGGCGTACGGGAAGTACCTGTTCGGCGCGGTGAACCATCTGGAGGGTGAGGGGATCTGGCACCGCGACCTCAAGCCGGACAACATCGCCATCCGGATCCGCCCCAACGGCACCCGCCAGCTCGTGCTGATCGACTTCTCGCTTGCCGCGTACCCGGCGAAGGAAATCGACGCGGGCACCGAGGGGTACCTCGACCCGTTCGTCGGGATCATCACCCGCGGCACGTACGACGGCCACGCCGAGCGGTACGCGCTCGCGGTGACTCTGCACGAGATGGCGTCGAGGGAGCTGCCCCGCTGGGGCGACGGCTCGGTGACGCCCCGTCAGACCGATCAGAAGGACTGGCCGTACCCGCAGCTCGCGGCGGACGCGTTCGACGACCCGGTCAGGGCGGGCCTGGTCGAGTTCTTCCGCAAGGCGCTGGCCCGGGACGTCAAGGACCGCTACCCGGACCTGAAGCCGATGGAGAGCGCGTGGAACGCGGTCTTCCTCGATGCCCGGCGGACCACCGCGCCCAGCTCCCGGCACGGGAGCAAGGTGGCGGAGGGCATCGAGGTCCGGCCGGAGCCGGAGATCGGCCAGGACGACGACGCCTCGGCCGAGGAGATCCGCGACCAGCAGGCCGAGCGGGTAGAGCGCTCAACGCCGCTGTCGGTGGCGGGTCTGACGCTCGCCGCGCAGTCCCAGCTGTTCGCCCTCGGGCTGCACACCGTCGGGGACGTCCTCGACTACTCGGTGCGGAAGTTCCTCACCGCGCCGGGCATGGGCGCGGTCACCCGCACGGAGATCCAGAACCGGCAGAAGCTGTGGAACCGCCGCTTCGGCAAGGCGGCCCCGGCGCCGACGAGCGCGGCGGCGGTCAGGGCCGCCCAGGAGGAGGCGTCCGAGCTGGAGCGGGCGGCTGCCGATGCGATCGCGGAGGGCGGCAGCACGAAGGCGGACGTGCTCGCCGTGCTGAGCGTGGAGTCGCTCGCCTCGCGTCTCGTCCCACGCCCGTCGGGCGGCAGCGGCAGCGGCAGGTCCAACACGACGGAGCGTGAGGCCGTCCGGCTGCTCCTCCGGCTGCCCGACGAGAACGGCGAGTTGCCCGGCACCGTGCCCTGGGTCCGGCAGCTCGACGTCGCCAAGGCGCTCGACCTGACGGCAGGGCGCATCCCACAGATCGTGAAGAAGATCCGTAAGCGCTGGTCCGACGACCCGGCCCTCGAGATCCTCGCCCAGCAGGTCATCGAGCTGATAGCCGAGCGTGGCCGGGTAGTCCCGGTGCTCGAACTCGCCGACGCGCTGATCTTCCGGCGCGGCAGCACCACCTCCGGGCGGCGCAACCGCCGCGCGCTGGCGCTGGCGCTGCTGCGCGCGGTCTGGGAGCGGGAGCAGTACGACAACGAGACACCCCTGCGGTTCCGGTACTTCCACGCCCGGCTGGCCAAGGGTGCCGATCCTGTCCTCGGCCTCATCGCCATGGACGTGCGCGAAGGCGTCGACGGGGCGGACACTCCCACCGCACCCGCCCTCCAGGACTACGCGCTCCGGCTCGGCACCCAGGCCGACGAGCTGGCCACCCAGGAGTCCCTGCCGACGGCGAGCACGGTCCTCACCAAGCTGAACGCGGTGAAGCAGCCGCCGGGCAGCCTGGACTGGGACGAACGGCGCGTCGCCGAGATCGCCGTCGCCGCCTCGCCGGGAGCCGCACTCACCCCCCGCCTGGAGGTCTACCCGCGCGATCTCGACCTCGTGCGCGCGCTGCGGATCACCCAGGCCGGTGTGGTCTCCTGGCAGCCGGGCGAGACGGAGGAGCGCCAGCCCGGCCTCACCGTCGACGCCCTGCACAAGCGGGTCACCAACCGCTTCCCCGAGCTGGGCGACGACCCGCTGCTCCCCCGCGAACTGCCCGACGGCAGCACGCTGGTGCGGCTCCTGAAGCAGGCCGGCTTCGAGCTGAAGCTCGCCACCAGCTACCACGGCGTGCTCCGGCTCGTCCCCGACCTACCCGCCGGCGAGCTGAGCAGCCATCTCACGTCCGCGAGTTGGGGGCTCTCCACCTCCGTCGGCCGCCGGTCCGCCCCGACGCAGTACGACGCGGACGCGGCCGTCGCGGCGGCGGTCAAGGCCGAGCAGCGGCTCGCGCACTCGGCGCGCCAGGACGGGTTCCGGGTGCTCACCGTGCCGATCCGGGGTGCGGAGGCGGCGGTCGCCCGGCTCGCCGGGGAGCCGTACGGGGCAGACGTCGTGTCCCTGACCGGGCTGTTCCTCGCGGAGCTGCGGGCCGTCATCGACGAGGCGGAGCGGCCCACCTGGGAGACGGTCCTCAGGGCGGACGCGGCCGATGCCGGCACCCGGCCTCACCAGCAGTTGCGGGTCCGGACCGACAAGGCATGGGGGCGGGTCGAGCCGCTTCTGCGGGAGCGGCTGGCGGACGGCAACGGGCCGTTGCTGCTCACCGACACCGCCGTCCTCGGCCGGTACGACGCGTTCGACGTCCTCGGGCGGCTCGCGGAGGAGACGCGACAGGGCGGCCGTCCTCTGTGGCTCCTGGTCGCGCAGTCCGATCCGGCACGTCCGCCGAGGCTGGCCGGGCTCAGCGTGCCGTACCAGGCCGGGTTCGACGAATGGGTCGTCGTCCCCAACGCGTGGGTGGCGCACAGACACCTTGTGCCGGACGCCTGACCGGCGTCCCGTCGTTTCCCCTTCTTCCCGCATCTCCTTTCTCATCGCTCCAGGAGCCGTCCGTGATCGACCGCAAGAGCAAGAGCCTCCTCCACGATCTACAGAAGCAGGTCAAGGCGGCGGAGACCGACCTGGAGGCGCAGGTCAAGGCCGTTCCCCACGTCGGGGAGCGACTGCGGGGCGAGTACGACCTGGCGAAGAAGCTCGGGCGGACGGCGGCGACGTGGAACACGTGGCTCGGGGATCGCGTCACGCAGGTCGCGGTGGCATGGGTGCTGGGGACGGTCTTCCTGCGGTTCAGCGAGGACAACGGGCTCATCCCGGAGCCGTACATCACCGCGCCCGATGTCTCCGGGCGCGAGGTCGCGCAGGCGCGGTACGACGAGTACATGGCGGCCGATGCGGACCCGACGTACCGGGGGTGGCTGGAGCGGGCCTTCGAGGAGTTGGGGGCGGGGCAGGCGGGGCGGTTGCTGTTCGACCAAGACCACAACCCGCTGTACCAGATTCCGTTGTCCCATGACGGGGCCGGTGTGCTGTTGGCGTTCTGGCGGGAGCAGCGGGCGGGGGACGGGGTCGAGGGTGCGGGCGGCTCCGTGCTGGTGCACGACTTCACCGACCTCTTGAGCGAGGACGGGACGGAGGGATGGGACACGCGGTTTCTCGGGGACCTGTACCAGAACCTGAGTGAGGCCGCGCGGAAGACGTACGCGCTGCTTCAAACACCGGAGTTCGTCGAAGAGTTCATCCTCGATCGCACGATGAAGCCGGCGGTCCGGGAGTTCGGCTTCGAAGAGCTGAAGATGATTGACCCGACGTGCGGGTCAGGGCACTTCGTCCTCGGGGCGTTCCGTCGGCTCACGCGGTTGTGGGCGGAGGAGCGGCCGGAGGTCGGGCCGTACGAGCGGGTGCGGGCGGCGCTGGAATCGGTGCATGGGGTGGACCTGAACCCGTTTGCGGTGGCGGTGGCGCGGTTCCGGCTGCTGGTGGCGGCGATGGCGGCGAGCGGGATGCGGACGTTCGGGGTGGCGGGCGCGTACGAGTGGCCGATCCAGTTGTCGGTGGGGGATTCGCTCATCAAGGACCGGCAGCTGGAGTTGCAGTTGGGGCTCGGGGAGGAGGGGGCGCCGGGAGATCCGCTGGCGGACTTCTCGTATGCGACGGAGGACGTGCAGAAATTCCCGGGGATTTTGCAAGAGGGGCGATATCACGTGGTGGTGGGGAATCCCCCGTACATCACAGTAAAGGACAAGAACCTAAACGAGCTGTACCGGAAGCTGTACGACGCGTGCGCGGGGACATACGCACTCTCCGTCCCGTTTGCTCAGCGCTTTTTCGAACTTGCCAAGCGGGGCGGGGGCGACGGGGCTGGGTACGGCATGGTCGGCCAGATCACCTCGAACTCCTTCATGAAGCGGGAGTTCGGAACGAATCTCATTGAGGACTACTTCGCGCACAAGGTTGAGCTGACCGAAGTGATCGACACATCCGGGGCCTATATTCCAGGGCACGGAACACCAACGGTGATCCTCGTAGGACGACCGATGGAGGGCTCGCGGCGACAGGAATACATCCGGACTGTAAGAAGCGTGCAGGGTGAACCGTCGGCTCCCTCGGAAGCCAAGGACGGGCTCGTTTGGCGGGCAATTGTTGAGCAGATCGATCGACCGGGCAGCAGCGGCCATTGGGTCTCGGTGGATGACTTGAATCGCAAGCGCTACTTCGCGAAGCAGCCCTGGATTCTGGCCTCTGGAGGACAAGAGCTCACCGAAACCTTGTTGACGGAACGTCGCCTCGTTCAAGTCATCTCTCCCGGCATCGGACGCGCCGTCCGAGTAGGCGCCGACAGCGCTTACTTGAGGCCGATTCGAAGCACATACCAGACTGAGGAAAATAGTGTTGCTCTACGCCCATTTCTCAGTGGCGACGTAGTAAGGGACTGGAGTGCCAAGGCGGAGGAAACCATCTGGTTTCCATACATCAAGAATTCCGACGTGCAAGCGCTTCAAAACGAACTCTGGCCTTTCCGATCCCTGTTGCGAAAGCGCCGCACCTTTCAAGGCGAAATGGAAGACGCCGGCTTGAACTGGTGGGACTACATGCAGTTCACGCCATCTGCATACTCCACCCAATTTTCCATCATGTTTGCCTTCGTAGCGACACACAACCACTTCGTGCTTGATCGCGGCGGCAATGTTTTCAATAGGCACGCACCCGTGATCAAACTGCAGCCGGGAGCGACTGAAGAAGAACACGTGCGGCTGCTCGGCCTACTCAACAGCTCCACAGCCGGGTTCTGGCTCAAGATGGTGAGCCATAACAAGGGATACACTGTGGACACCCTAGGTGCGCGACAGTCAACAATTCCGTTTGAGGACTTTTACGAGTTCACCGGCACAAAGCTCCAGGAATATCCACTCCCTGTGGGATACCCCACCGCCCTCGCCACAGAAATCGACGTCCTCGCCCAGCGGCTCGCCGCAACCAGCCCCGGCGCCCTCACCACTGAGTCCGTCCCCGTTGCCCCCGCCCTCCGCGACGCCCACACCCGCTACACCTCCACCCGCGCCCGGATGATCGCCCTCCAGGAGGAACTGGACTGGCAGGTCTACTCCCTCTACAACCTCCACTCCGAGGATCTCCGCCTCCCCGCCCCGGACGCTGTCCCCGAACTCGCCCTCGGCGAGCGCGCGTTCGAGATCGTTTTGGCGCGCCGCGTGCGGGACAGCGAGGCCAGCAACGAGTGGTTCAAGCGCCACGGCTCCACCCCCATCACGGAGATCCCCGCCCACTGGCCCGAGGATTACCGCACCCTCGTCCAGAAGCGCATCGACGCCATCGAGTCCAACCGCGCCATCGGCATGATCGAACGCCCGGAGTACAAGCGCCGCTGGGCCACCGAGGGCTGGGACTCCATGCGTCAGAAGGCCCTGAAGTCCTGGCTTCTCGACCGCATCGAGGACCGCGCGTACTGGTTCGACGCGAACGATAACCCCACCCTCACCACCCTCACCCGCCTGACCGAAGCCCTCTCCACCGACGACGACTTCACCTCCGTCGCCGACCTCTACGCCCCCCGCCAGGACCTCGCGAAGACCGTCCGCGACCTGCTCTCCGAGGAGCACGTCCCCTTCGTCTCCGCCCTCCGCTACAAGCCCGCCGCCCTCAAGAAGCGCGCGGACTGGGAGCACGTCTGGGACCTCCAGCGCGAGGAAGACGCCGCACCGGACGAGCCCGCCAAGCGGAAGATCCGCGACCGGACCCCCGCTCCCCCGAAGTACACGTCCGCCGACTTCCTCAAGCCCAGCTACTGGCGCGCCCGCGGCAAGCTAGACGTCCCGAAGGAGCGATTCCTCTCGTACGGCACGGTAAACGCCCAGTCCCCCGAGCTGTACGGATGGGCCGGCTGGAACCACCAGGACCAGGCCCTCGCCCTCGCCTCATTCATCCAGACCGCCGACCTCGGCGACGACGAGATCGTGCCGTACCTGGCCGGCCTGCTGGAGCTCCAGCCCTGGCTGGACCAGTGGCACGGGGAGTACGACGCCGACTTCGGCGCCTCCCCCGCCGTCGAGATCCGCGGCTTCCGGCAGAGCAAGCAGGGCGACCTCGGCCTCACCGACGACGCCCTCCGCGCCTGGCGCCCCGCCCCCGCCACCCGCGGCCGGGCAGCCGGAAGGGCCAAGAAGACGGCCGCCCCGCGCAAGCGCACCACGACCCAACCGACCATCGATACCGAAGCCTGAGACAGGACGAGGAGCGTAGACGACATGGCATTTCTCAGCAGGGCCCCTCGTCCCGAGGACCGCCCCCTCCTCCGGGAGCTCATCAAGATCCCCGAGACGGTGTCGACCTCCGACTTCGTCCTGAAGCTCGGCGAGGCCGTCACGGCTGAAGGCGCCGAGGCCGCCCTGCGGAACTATGTTGTCACCGACCGCCTCCTGGGGAACTTCGACGAGGCCCTGGACCTCATCAAGTCCGCGCTGGACGGCCACTCCTCCAAGGCCGCCTACCTACACGGCTCGTTCGGTTCCGGTAAGTCGCACTTCATGGCGGTCCTGTACGCCCTGCTCTCCGGCAACCAGGCGGCCCGCGAGAAGCCCGAGCTGGACCCCGTCCGCACCCGCCACGCGTGGCTGGACGCGGACGACCGCAAGTTCCTGCTCGTGCCGTACCACATGCTCGGTGCCAAGTCCCTGGAGCAGCGCATCCTCGGCCGGTACGTGGAGCACGTCCGTAAACTGCACCCCACCTGCGACCTGCCGCAGGTGTATCTGACCGACGGCCTGTTCGAGGACTTCGCCGAGCAGCGCAGGCGGCACGGCGACGACTGGGTGATCGCGCAGCTCGCGGAGGCGGGCGGCCAGTCGGACGAGTGGGGCGAGTCGTTCACCTGGGCCCCGGAGCTCCTGGACCGAGCGGTCACCGCACAGGAGGAGCACGAGAACACCAAGGGGTTCGACCTGCTCAACCCCTCCACCGACCAGGAGCTGCGGGCCCGTCTCGTCCAGGACCTGACGAAAACGCTGTTCCCGTCCTTCTCCCGCAACGCTTCCGAGAACGCCGACGGTTTCGTCTCCCTGGACAAGGGTCTCGGTATCATCGCCGCGCACGCCAAGTCCCTGAACTACGACGGCCTCGTCCTGTTCATGGACGAGCTGATCCTTTGGCTCGCCACCCTCATCCACGACCAGAAGGCGCTCGGCCGCGAGGCCGCGAAGGTCACTAACTTCGTGGAGGGCGCGGACGAGCGGCGGGCCATCCCGGTCGTGTCGTTCATCGCCCGCCAGCGCGACCTGCGCGAGCTGGTCGGCGAGGAGATGTCGGGGGCCGCCGAGGCGGCCGTGCAGGACACACTGAAGTTGAACGGCGGCCGGTACGACTCGATCGTCCTGGAGGACCGCAACCTGCCGACGATCGCGCAGGCCCGCCTCCTGAAGCCCCTGAATCACGAGGCCGCCTCACAGGTCGAGGCCGCGTTCGCCGAAGCCAAGAAGCTCGGGCCTGATGTCTGGGACACACTGCTCGGCAACGCCAAGTCGACCACCGGCGCCGACGAGGACGCGTTCCGGCGGACGTACCCGTTCCCGCCGGCGTTCATGGACACGCTGGTGCACATCTCCGGGGCGCTGCAGCGCTCCCGTACGGGTCTGAAGCTGATGAGCCAGCTCCTGGTCGCCCACCGGGATGACTGGCGGCTCGGCCAGCTCGTGCCGCTCGGTGACCTGTACCCGGCGATCGTGGGAGGCGGCGACAAGGCGTTCAGCGGTGAGACCAGCGTGCACTTCGAGGCCGCTGACAAGCTGTACCGGGACAAACTGCGCCCCTACCTGCTGAAGGCCAACCAGGTCACCGAGGACGACGTCGAGACCTACCGGCGCCGTCCCGAGACTCTCACCGACCCGCAGGTCAAGGCCCGCTGCCGGGACTTCACCGGGGACAACCGGCTGGTCCAGACGCTGCTGCTCTCGGCACTCGCCCCCAGCGTCCCCGCGCTCTCCGACCTGACGCTCGCCCGGCTCAACGCCCTGAACCACGGGTCGATCACCACCCGGATCGCCGGGACCGAGATCGGCCGCCTTGAGCAGAAGACGAAGGACTGGGCGGCGACCGTCCCGGAGATCAAGGTCACCGGGACGGGTCCCGGCGCGGTCGTCCGGCTCGAGTTGACCGGCGTCGACCTGGACGCGGTGCTCGCCAACGCGCAGGTCCACAACAACCTGGGCAACCGCCGCGCCAAGATGCGCACCCTGCTCAAGGACGCGCTGAAGGTGAACGACGGGCCCGGCGGGTTCGACGCGTACGACGTGCTCGACCTGGTGTGGAAGGGCACCGAGCGGCAGGTCGAGGTGGTGTTCGGGAACGTCGCCGACAGCGACTCGCTCTCCGACACCGCGCTGCGGCCGAACCGCGACGACGCCTGGCGGCTCGTCGTCGACTACCCGTACGACGAGGGCGAGTTCAGGCCGATGGACGACGTCGTCCGCCTGAACACCCTTCGCGAGCGGCCCGGCGGTGACGCGCGGACCCTGGCCTGGCTGCCCACCCACCTCACCGACGCCACCCGCGCCGACTTCGAGCGGCTGGTCGTCATCGACAAGGCGCTGTCCGACGAGGCCCGCTTCGACTCCGACTTCGCGCGCAGTCTCAACGCGGACGACAAGGCGCGGGCCAAGGGCATGCTGCAGTCGCAGCGGGAGACGCTGACCGAGCGGGTCCTGATCGCGCTGAAGCAGGCGTACGGGCTCTCCGACAAGAAGGAAGGCGTCGTCGACCTCGGGTTCGACCAGCACCTTGTCGCCCAGCAGCAGGTGGCCGATCTGCGGCTGCCGATCGGCGCGCAGATGCACGACGCCGCACGCCGGTTGGCCGGGCGGCTGCTTGCCCACCAGTTCCCGGCTCACCCCGACCTCGACCCCGAGAACACGGGCAAGCCCGTACGGCCGGCCGAGATCAAGACGGTCTTCGAGTACGTGCGCCAAGCGGCCGAGGACCGCGACGCGCAGGCCGAGGTCGACGCCAAGGACCGCAAGGTCGTCGCCCGGATCGCGGGCGGGCTCGGGCTCGGCGTGATGCGGGAGGCGTACTACCGGCAGTCGACGTTCTGGCTGGACCACTTCAACGGGCAGGCCCGGCGGGAGGGTGTCGTCGAGCCGTCGGTGGTGAAGCTCTCCGACTGGAGCGACCTGCCGGATCCGCGCGGGCTGCCCGAGGCGCTGGTGCGGCTTCTCGCCGCCGCGTACGCGGAGATGTCCGACCGGGTGTGGGTGCGCGGCGGGGTCGCCGTCGAACCGGCGCCGGTGCCCGCCGAGCTGAAGCGGGACTACGCGCTGCGGGAGCAGCCGCGGCCGAGCCAGGACGACTGGGACGAGGCGCGCGTGCGCTACGAGACGGTGTTCGGCACCCCAGCCCCGAAGCTGCTGCGCGGGCCGATCGTGAACCAGTTCGCCGGGGAGATCCGCCGGTCGGCGGGCGCAGTCGCCGACGACGCCGCGCGGCTGGTGAAGGAGCTGGAGAAGCACCGCGCCTTCCTGCGCCTGGACGACTCCTCGCCCCGCCTCGTGCTCGCGCGGCGGGCCGAGGAGTTGGTGAGGTCGGTGCGGGAGGACGGCATCGGTTCGAAGGGCGTGGTGGACCGGCTTGCGGCCTTCGACCTCGGGGAGTTCACCGCCCACCGGTACGGAATGTCGCTGAAGAGCGCGAAGGCCGTGGCCGACGGACTGCAGAAGACCAGCTGGAGCGAGCAGTTGGAGCTGGCCGAGACGCTCGGCCAGGAGGGTGCGGCGATCATGGAGCGGGTCCGGGACGCCGCCGCCGGTGACCCGGGCGACTACCCGGACCTGGCCGGCACGCTGACGAAGGGCAGCAGCGAGGTGATGAGGTTGCTGCGGTCCCGGCAGAACCCGACCCCGACCCCGCAGCCGCCCGTCGCGTCGCAGCCGCCCAGCTCCGGCTCCGTCCCCCTGGACGAGGGCTCCGCCCACCCGCCGGTGCCGGACGTCCCGCGGCCCGCGCCGCGGGACCCGCGGCTGCCGGTGGCCCGCTCCGGCGGCGGCCGGACGACCGCCGCGCGGGCGGCCGCCGAGCTCCAGGCCGAGATCGCCGCGCTCGCCGCCACGCACCCCGACGCCGTCGTCCGGTTCGAGTGGAAGGTCGTCGACTGATGTCCCAGGCCACCACCGCACCCGCCGCCGGGCCGGCGCGGCTGTCCGTGAGCACCGTCCGACAGTTCGCCGGCGCCCGCCACGCGCTGCTCGACGGCTCCGTGCGGGTCATGCTGCTGCGGGGCGAGCCGCTGTGGGACGCGGCCGCCGTGCAGCAAGTGAAGGACGGGACGGCGATGCGGGTGGCGGTGGCGCCGTCCGTGCTCGCGGTGCACGAGCAGATCCTCGCGCACCTCAGCCACCCGGCCGGGGCCCCGCCTGAGCCGCCGGTCCTCGTCGTCCTCACCGACCGGGAGGCCCCCGAGCTCGACCCCGGTCTGCTGGCCCGCGTGTACGGGCGGCGGATCAGGTCCGTCGACAACTGGGAGGTCGTGCAGGAGGCGTTCGGCGCGAGCGGCGTCGACACCCGGCTGCGCAAGGAGACCTGGGCCGCCGAGGCGCTCCTGGACGCGGCGGGATCCCGGGGCTGGCGCCCGATCGGCAAGGGGGTCCTCTCCCGCGACGAGGCCCTCACCCGGCTGGCCCGGCGGCGGCTGCGGCCGGCCGACGAGGCCGACGAATCCGCCGGGCAGCGCCCCGGATCGGGAGAGGCTGACCGGATCGACCCCGCGGCCCTCTTCCGCTGGTCCCTCACCCCCGGCGGTCCCGAGCTGCTGCGGGCGCTGCGCGGACCGGAGCGCGACGGCCTCGCCCGGTTCCTCGCCCAGCCCGACCAGGGCGGCCCGACCGGCACGGTGGTCACCGCCCTCGCGGACGCCGAGCACGGGGCCGACGCCGCCGCGTACGCGGTCGTCTGCGCGGCCCTGTGGCTGCACGCGGAGCCCGACCACGACCTCTACCGGGCGCGGGGCCGCGCCGAGCGGTGGCTCGGCGAGCAGCCGCCCGCCCAGGGCGACGCGCTCGACGTGCTCCTGCGCTCCTTCGCCCACAGCGGCGAGGCCTACGTACGGGGTCTCGTCGAACGCGGCGAGCACCGGCTCGTCGACCCCGTCCTGGCCCGTGCCGCCCAGCTCGTCGCCCAGTTCGGGGCGCAGACAGCCGCGACCGCGAGCCCGCTGCTTCCCGCCGGGCTCGACGCCCGGTTCACCGCCGTCGGGGCCGCCCTGGGCGGCACCGCCGAGGCGGTCGCGGCCGCCGTCACCGCGCTGAGCGGGCACGCGCTCGCGGGTGTCGACGGTGAGACGCGAGCCCGTATCGCTCGGGTCCGGATGGCCGCACGGCTGCGGCGGTGGCTCGCCGCGGGATCGCCGGCCGTCGTCGAGTCGGTCACCGACGGCATACACCGTCAGCTGCACGACCTCGGCTGGGCCGACCTCGCCTTGGAGCACCTGGAGGCCGGCGGCGACCCCGACGGCGTCCTCGCCGCCGCGTACAGCCGGATCGGCGAGGAGGTGCGCGCCGCGCGCCGCGCCCTCGACCACTCCTTCGGCGAGCGGCTCGCGGTGTGGACGGCTGATGGAAGCACCCCGGGGGGCATGCTCACCGTGGAGACCCTCCTGGAGCGGGTCGTCGCGCCCGTCGTGGCCGAGGCAGGACAACGGGTCCTGCTACTGCTCCTCGACGGGATGAGCGCGGCGATCGCAAGCGAGCTGGGCGAGGAACTGCGGGAGCAGTGGGCGGAGTTCGACCCGCTGCCCGCGGCGTCCGGCGCGCCGGTGCGGCGGGCGGTCGCGGCCGCGCTGCCGACACTCACCACGGTCTCCCGCACCTCGCTGTTCGCCGGCGCGCTGACCAAGGGAGACCAGGGCGACGAGAAGCGGCTCATGCCCCGGCACCCCTGCTGGAAGGGCGCCCCGGCCGCGGTCTTCCACAAGGACGACCTGCGCGGTCCCGACACCGGCTCCCCGTTCTCCGCGGCGCTCGCCGAGGCGCTGGGCGACGAGCGCTCCCATGTCGCGGTAGTGCTGAACACCGTCGACGACCGGCTCGACAAGGTGCAGAAACTCGGCGACGGCGCCTGGCACGCGCACGAGATCGCCGGCCTGGAGCCGCTACTGCGGGCCGCGCGGGCGGGCGGCATGACCGTCCTGCTGACCTCCGACCACGGACACGTCATCGAGCGCCGGGGGGCAAAGGTCGACGCGTCCGGCGGGAGCGTCGGCTCGGCCCGGCACCGTACGCCCGGCGGCCCGGTCGCCACGTCCGAGATCGAGCTGTCCGGGCCGCGAGTGGTCTGGCCCGAGCCGGGGTCCCGGATCGTGGCGCTGCGGGACCACGACGTCCGCTATACCGCCCTCAAGGCGGGCTACCACGGGGGGGCGACGCTCGCGGAGTTCACAATCCCGCTGCTGGCGCTGCTGCCGTTCGGGGTGAAAGCGCCCTCGATGTGGCGGGAGTTGGGGGATCCGGCACCTGAGTGGTGGGGCGAGGAGGATTCCGCGTCCGAGGAGGGCAAAGCGGCGGACGGGCGTGCCGCGTCCGAGGCCGACCGCACCGCGTCGGTCGCGCCGCCGGCTGCGAAGCCGCGCCGCAAACCCGCCGCCAAGCCCGCGCCGGCGGGGGCGGTCGGCCTCTTCGGGGAGGACGCGCTCGCCGCGCCGGCCGACCCGCGCACGCCCGCCCCCACGTCGGCGACGCCCGCCGCGGAGCCCGCGAGCGCCGCGGAGGAACTGGTCGAGCGGCTGACGGCGACACCCCTCTTCCAGGGCCAGTTGGACCTGCTCGCGCGCAAGCCGCAGGGACGGGCCGTCCCCCGCGCGCTCGTCGCACTCGTCGAGGCGGGCACCCTGCCGATGACCGCCCTCGCCGAACGCGCCGGGCAACCCGTCGCCCGCGCCCGCGGCTTCGCAGCCACGCTCTCCCAGCTCCTCAACTACGACGGCGCCCAGATCCTGGAGACCCTCCCCGACAACCGCACCCTCCGCCTGCACCGCTCCCGCCTGATCGAGCAGTTCGGCCTGTGAGCGGGCGGGCGGAGGTGCGTCCCTGCGATCGGGCGGATGGGAGACTGAGCAGGTGAACGCGCCAGAATCCTCCACAGCCAGGTCCACCACCGCGGTCGGCGCGGTCCGACGGCGGACGGTGGTGGACGCGCTGCGGCGCGGCGCCGTGCCGGAGAGCGGTCTCGACCTGCTGGCGACCGGACTCGGGAGGTTCGAGCAGGCCGTCGACGAGGAGCTGGACACCGTCGCCGCAGGCGGCGCGGTCTTCAAGGCCGTCCGCGGCGAATACGGGTCGGGGAAGACGTTCTTCACCCGGTGGCTCTGCGAGCGGGCCAAGCGGCGCACCTTCGCCGTCGCCGAGATCCAGGTGTCGGAGACGGAGACGCCGCTGCACCGCCTGGAGACCGTCTACCGGCGGCTGACCGAGCGCCTCACCACCGCCAGCTTCCCGCCGAGCGCCCTGCGGCCGGTCGCCGACGCCTGGTTCTACGCCCTGGAGGAGGACGCGCTCGCCGACGGCGCCGGTGAGGACGAGCTGCCGCAGGCGGTGGAGCGGCTCCTCACCGCCCGGCTCGCCGACGTCTCCCGGCACGCCCCCGCCTTCGCCACAGCCCTGCGCGGCTACAAGCAGGCCCTGGAGGCGGGCGACGAGGCCACCGCCGCGGCGGTGATGGCATGGCTCGGCGGCCAGCCGCACGTCGCCGCGGCCGCCCGGCGCAGCGCGGGGGTCCGGGGCGACCTCGACCACTTCGGCGCGTTCGGCTTCCTTCAAGGGCTCCTCACCGTGTTGCGGGACGCCGGGCACAGCGGGCTCGTCCTCGTCCTGGACGAGGTGGAGACCCTGCAGCGGGTCCGCTCCGACGCCCGCGACAAGGCGCTCAACGCGTTGCGCCAGCTCATCGACGAGGTCCACTCCGGGCGCTTCCCCGGCCTCTACCTCGTCGTCACCGGCACCCCCGCCTTCTTCGACGGGCAGCAGGGGGTCCAGCGCCTTCCTCCACTCGCCCAGCGCCTGGCCACGGATTTCACCACCGACCCGCGCTTCGACAACCCGCGAGCCGTCCAGATCCGGCTGCCCGGCTTCACCGAGGAGTCCCTGACGGGGCTCGGCGCCACCATCCGCGACCTGTACGCCGAGGGCTCCGCCGCGCCCGAACGGATCGAGCGGCTCGCCGACGACGCGTACCTCGCAGACCTGGCGCGGGCGGTGGGCGGGGCGCTCGGCGGGAAGGTCGGCGTCGCGCCCCGGCTGTACCTGAAGAAGCTCGTCGGCGACGTCCTGGACCGCGTCGACCAGTTCCCTGACTTCGACCCGCGCGCTCACTACCGGCTGACTGTGGCCGGAGACGATCTCACCGCCACGGAACGGAACTTCGCGGCGCCGTCGGCGACCTCGGCGGACGACATCGACCTCTGACGGCGGCCGGTGCCGTCCCGGCAACGTCCCGACGAGCCCGAACAGGAGCCCGCCCCGTGCAGGAACCACAGCCTCCCGGCGTCGACCCGCTGGACCGGCTCGACCCCGTCGTACTGCACCATGTCGTCAACACCCTCGGCTGGCCCGACCTGCGCCCCTTCCAGAAGGCCGCCGTCCACCCGCTGATGGACGGCGAGGACGTCGTCCTGCTCGCCCCGACGGCGGGTGGGAAGACGGAGGCCGCCTCGTTCCCCGTGCTCTCCGCAATGCGCGCCGGGAACTGGACCGGCACGTCCGTCCTCTACCTCGCCCCGCTGAAGGCGCTCCTGAACAACCTCGCCCCCCGAGTCGACGCCTACGCCCAGTGGCTGGGCCGCCGCGCCGCGCTCTGGCACGGCGACACCCCCGAGTCCGTACGCCGCCGGATCCGGGTGGAGTCGCCGGACATCCTGCTCACCACGCCCGAGTCCCTCGAAGCCATGCTGATCAGCGTGAAGACCGACCACGCCCGCCTGCTCGGCGGCGTGCGGGCGGTGATCGTCGACGAGGTGCACGCCTTCGCCGGCGACGACCGGGGCTGGCACCTCCTCGCCGTCCTCGAACGGCTCGAACGGCTCACCGGCCGCCGCATCCAGCGCATCGGCCTCTCGGCGACCGTCGGCAATCCGGACGCCCTGCTCACCTGGCTCCAGGGCGCACGCCCGGCCGAGCGCCAAGGGCGGGTCGTCGCACCCGGCGTCACCCCGGCGGCCGCCGGAAGCGCCCGCCCGCCGGGTGAGGTCGAGCTGGACTACGTCGGCTCCCTGACCAACGCCGCCAAGGTTATCTCCGCCCTGCACCAGGGCGAGAAGCGACTCGTCTTCTGCGACTCCCGCCGGCAGGTCGAGGAACTCGGTGCGGCCCTCCGGGCGCGGGGCGTGACGGTGTTCCTCTCGCACGCCTCCCTCTCCACCGACGAACGCACTCGGTCCGAGCGGGCGTTCGCCGAGGCCCGGGACTGCGTCATCGTCTCCACCTCCACCCTGGAACTCGGCATCGACGTCGGCGACCTCGACCGAGTGATTCAAATCGACGCTCCCGGCACCGTCGCCTCCTTCCTCCAGCGGATCGGCCGCACCGGACGCCGGGCGGGCACCACCCGCAACTGCCTTTTCCTCGCCACCACTCCCGACACCCTGCTCCTGGCGGCCGGCCTTCTCGTGCTGTGGTCGCGAGGGTGGGTCGAACCTGTGACGCCGCCCCCCGCGCCCCGGCACCTCGTCGCCCAGCAACTCCTCGCCCTCACCCTGCAGGAGCACCGGATCGGCGACCGGCTGTGGCCCGAGCGGTGGAACGGCCTCGCCCCCTTCGACCGGTCTGCCGCGCCGCTGCTGAAGCACCTGATCGCCGAGGGGTTCCTCAACCGCGACAACGGCATGCTGTTCATCGGGCCCGAGGCCGAGAAGCACTTCGGCCGGCGGCACTTCATGGAGCTCACCGCCTCCTTCACCGCGCCGCCCGAGTTCACCGTGCTCGCCGGCCGGCAGGAGATCGGCACCACCGACCCGCAGGTCCTCACCGAGGAGCGCCCGGGGCCGCGCCGACTCCTCCTCGCCGGGCGCAGCTGGCAGGTCACCTTCATCGACTGGGCCCGGCGGCGCGCCTTCGTCGAGCCCGTCGAGGACGGCGGGGTCGCCAAGTGGCAGGGCGGCGAGGCCCGCGGCCTCTCCTTCACCCTCACCCGCGCCCTGCGCGAAGTTCTCCTCGGCACGGACCCCGACGTCCGCCTCACCCGCCGCGCCACCGCGGCCCTCGGCGAATTGCGAACCGAGCGCGTGCCCCACCAGGTCAGCCCGGCCGGCAACCTGCTGGTCCGCGACGCCGATGCCGTCCGCTGGTGGACCTGGGCCGGCTACCGCGCCAACGCCACCCTCGCTGCGTCCCTCGGCAACCTCGCCGATCCCGTCCAGCGCCCCACCGACTCCCACCTCCGCCTCCGCCAGGACCTCTCCCCCGCCGACTGGCACTCCGCCCGCACCGAACTCCCCGACGCCCTCACCCTCCCCAACGTCGACCCCCGAGCCGTCCGCGGCCTCAAGTTCGCCACCGCCCTCCCCCTCCGCCTCGCTACCGCTACCCTCGCCGAGCGCCTCGCTGACCTCCCCGCCGCCCGAACTACGGCACAAGAACCCGTCAGCCTGGAGTGGCGAACCTGAGAGCCCCGCACGACCGCCCGAAGCACGACGTAATCCTGATGTATCTCAGACTCGACCCGGACACGGTCGAGCTCGAGGAGGGCTTCACCCGGGACATGCGCGGCATCGGGCACCTCGGGACCGGAGACCTGGAGGTCCGTGTCGCTTCGGCGGGCGACCTGGAGAAGGCGGCGCCATTGTTCCGGCGGGCGTTCGTGGCGGCCTGACGCAACGAGAAAGGCGGCTGGTACACCGGTGTCGATGTACCAGCTGCCCTTCGGCATCTGCGGCCTGCCGGCCCTGGACTCTCGCTGTTCTCATGCTCATGCCTCCGGCCCAGCGAGGTCGAAGTCGTCCTGCGAGAGCTCGGCGCGGAGCCGCTTCTCGGCGACGTCGGCGTAGTGCTCGGACAACTCGACGCCCACGAAGCGGCGACCCTCGCGCAGGGCGGCGACGCCGGTGGAGCCGCTGCCGGTGACCGGGTCGAGCACGGTGCCTCCTTCGTGGCAGATCTGTACGAGTTGCCGCATGATCTCGATCGGCTTCTGGGTGATGTGTACGCGGTCCTTGCGGGGCTGGGAGGCGATGAAGTGGCCGGGCAGGTAGAGGTCTCGGTCCTTGGTCAGGCTGCCCTTGACGCCCCAGGTGATGAACTCGGCGGACTGCTTTGACCCGCCCTTGCGGGGCCGGCTGGCGGGCTTGATCCACGGGATCGTCCCGCTCCAGGTCCAGCCCGCCATCTGGAGGGCGTCGGAGGTGGTCGGTTCCTGGCGCCAGTCCGAGAAGACGAGGGCCACCGCGTGCTCGGTAGAGGCCCGGTACGACTCGGTGAGCAGGGCAGTGAGCCAACTGCGGTAGCTCCGCTGGTCCCGGTTCTCTCCGGGGAAGGTCTGCAGGTCGTGCGCGGATCCGCTGGTGACGTACTTGGCTCGGGCGGTGCGGCCGGTGCGGTCCGAGCTGGTGCGTCCGCCGGAGTTGTACGGCGGGTCGGTGATGACGGCGTTGACGCTCTCGTCCGGGAGGGACTTCAGCACGGTGAGGGCGTCGCCTCGGTGCAGCGTGTAGCTCATGTGCGGGGCCTCTTTCAGTGCGCGGCGGGGATGAGCCCGCTTCGGACGGCGTTCAAGCGCAGCCGTTTCGAGCTGGGTTGCGCCGGAGGTTAGCCGCGAGTTCCGGCCGTACCTAACGAGCCGTGTCGTGCTCCGAGGTCGGGGCGGGGAGCCGTTTGGTGCGGCCGGAATCCGGGTCTACTGTCTGGCCACGTCACCGGGTCGGAGCCTCGTTTCACACCCGTTGACCTGCGCTTATTCGTGTCGTCTCGTTCGAACGAGCAGCGCGGAAGGCCCGTTGGCCCTTCCCGAAGCCGTGAGGAGATCCGGTGTATCGCCTGAGATTACGAGCGCGGCCAACTGCCGCGCATGACTGAGACCGGCGTCCGGGAGCTACCAACTCCCCTGCCCCGGGCCCGCCCTCAGCGGCGGATTCACATAGGTGTGGTGCCGGCGGCTTTGCACGAGAAGTCGGCACCACGCCTTCTACGAACATCGAGGAGCCGCTGCGATGCAGCATGTCCTGATACCCCCGCGTCCCGACCCAGCAACGCTCTCCGGCCGGTGTCTGAGGTTCCCCCTGTCGGCTGGACAGCTTGATACTGGGACGGATGGTCCCGGAGGAAGCAGTCACAGGTAGTGAGTAACAAGAGCAACATGAGTAAGCGGTACACGGCCGAGTTCAAGCGGGACGCGGTCGCCTTGGCGTTGTCCTCGGAGAAGACGGTCACCGAGGTCGCGAGGGATCTAGTGTCTCGTGATTCCGTCAGCATTACTTGATCTTGTGTGGCAGGGTCTCTTGCTATGGAGCTCTCCGTGGAACAGGCCGCCGAGTTGCGGGA